>NZ_JBMSDZ010000009.1:0-146599 GCF_049445995.1 Dyella sp. KRB-257
CGCGGGTCAGGCGTGATCTCGGCGGCGAGGGGTGAATTGGTGGTCATCGGTGTACTCCAGCAGCGGAGCCCATTTGTTATAGATAAAAACCGAGGGTAGCTGTTGGGTCATACGTTGACACGTAGGGGCTACCGCAGGGGCTGAGAGTGCTGAGAAAAAATCACCCGCCTGCTGCGACCACCGCCAAACGCCCGTGCCGGCGGCGCCCAATGCACCTTGTCACGAACGCCTGGCGGCGCTCTCGCTACGGCGTCGAATTTTTATCAGCCTCTGAAACCAGCTTAAGCGGCGTATTGCCGGGGCATTGATGACGGTCAACCCGCGTGCGTCTGTCTCCCGCGCCACGCCAGCAGGCCCATGGAAAGAACGCTGCCCAGCGCGGCCAGCGCCATGTCCTGTTGGGCGTCCCAGGGGTCGCCCTGGGTGCCAAGGTAGGCGGCGCCCAGCTCGCCGCCGAAGCGCAACGCGGCGAGCCACTCCACCAGCTCGTAGATCACCGAGTGGGACATCACGAAGCATACCGGCAGGATCCAGCGCCACACGCCGCTGGGCGGTGCGCGTTGGGCGAACAGCTCCACCGCCATCGGTGTCACCAGCGCGCCGTAGAGAAAGTGCACTGCGCGATCGAAATGGTTGCGGTGCAGCCCCAGCAAGGCGTTGAGCGAATGGCCGGTGAGGCGTGCGAACGCCTCGTCGTAGGGCACCTCGGAGTAGGTGTAATGCGCGCCGATCTCGTGCAGCAGCAGGAACGCGAACAGCGCCAGGTAGGCGCCCCGCGAGAAGCGCAGGCGCCGCCAACCGAACACCAGCAGCGGTACCGCCACCAGCACGATCGCGTTCTCCAGCGCCCAGTCCTGGCGATAGCGCGGTGCGATGCCGAGCGCCACCGCGGCGAGCGCGAACAGCGCCAGCAGGGTCAGCCCGAAGCGTGCCGATGCGCCCTCGTACTCTCGATCCATGCGTCCTCCGATGCCCGGCGGCCGCCCGCCGGATCTGGTGGCAGTCTGGCACGCTGAACAGGCACCCGGCGTATGATGCCGGGCCAAGCGAGGGCCGGATGCCGGACGCTCGTTCAAGTGCCACCAGGGGATGTCGATAAGTCCGGAAGCCGAGTCGCTGCTGTTCGAGATCCTCGAATCGCCGCTCGGCATGGAGCACGACGCCCCCGACGCGATGGCCGGGATGCGTGCGCCCAAGGCGCTCGGCGTGCGGCTGGTGGAGGACGATCTCGGTGCGGGCTGCAGCTCGCTGATCCGCCTGCGCCAGTGGCCGTTCGATCGCATCAAGATCGACATCAAGATCGACCAGGCCATCGTGATGCAGGCAGTGGACGACCCGCTGCGCACGCTGCGCTTCATCCGCCAGCTGATCCGGCTGGGCCACGACCTCGATCTGGAGGTGGTGGTGGAAGACCTGGAAACCCGCGGCCTGATCGAGGCCGCGCTGCTGCTCGGCGCGGACATGGGGTGGGGCTATGCGCTGGCCCGACCGATGTCGGCCGAGGCGCTGGCCGGCTGGCTGGGCGAGTTCCACAGCGACTGGCCCGACGCGCTTCCCGCGACGGCGCTGGGAGCGCTGGCCGGCGCTCTGGTGTGGGAGGAACACCTGCACGCGCTGCCGCACGACGACGGCTACTGGCGACAGCATGCCGAAGTGGCCTGCGCTGCCGGCCGTTATGTGGACAACCGCCGCCTGCCGCCGTTGCACGATGCGCACCAGGCGATGCATGCCGCCGCCATGGCCGGGCCGCACGATCCCGGTTACCGCGCCGCGCGCGAGCGGTTCCAGGCCTTGCTGATCGAGCAGGTCGCCCTGGAGGAGCGTCGGCGCGCCGTGGCCGCGTGAGCGGCCGGCCGCCCACGCGGTTCAGGACGCCAGGCAGGCTTTCCCTGCGGCCTTGACCCGAACATCGCCGCGTCGGCGCGATGCAGCGGCTCCTGCCTGCGCTGCGCCGGCATCTTGCCACGGCAGTCGTGGCGATCGGTCGGACCAGCGCGCCGGCACCCGAACGACAAGGGGCCCGGCGATGCCGGGCCCCTTGTCGTCGATTCGGTGGTGGGCGGTACAAGGATCGAACTTGTGACACCTGCCGTGTGAAGGCAGTGCTCTACCGCTGAGCTAACCGCCCGCCGGGAGCGCGCAAATATACGGGGTGTCCGTGTGGCGGTCAACCGTGAACCGGCGGCTTTCCGCCGGCTGCGGGTGGGGTGTCGTGCGGCGGATTGCTAGACTGGCACGCTTTCCACCCCTGCCACCCCGGACCCGCCCGATGGACCTGCTCCAGCATGAACTGCACCACATCCTCGCCGCCCTGCAGGGCTTCGAGCTGACTCCGTGGAAGGTGGTCGGCCTGCTCGGCTCGCTGATGTTCACCAGCCGCTGGTTCGTGCAGATGTACTACACGCGCAAGCTCAAGCGCGTGGTGATGCCGCTGGCGTTCTGGTGGCTGTCGGTGTGCGGCAGCGCGCTGCTGCTGGCCTACTTCATCGTGGGCAAGAACGACTCGGTGGGCATCCTGTCGAACTTCTTCCCGGCGTTCGTCTCGATCTACAACCTGGTGGTGCACATGCGCGACGTGAAGCGCCGCCGGGGGGGCGGCGGGAGCGAGGTGTGACCCCGCCCGGTCAGTCGGGGTCGTAGTCCAGGATCGGCGCCAGCCAGCGCTCGGCTTCCTGGCGGGTCCAGCCCTTGCGCCTGGCGTAGTCGTCGACCTGCTCGCGGGTGATCCGGCCGACCACGAAATACTGGCTGTCCGGATGCGCGAAGTACCAGCCGGAGACGGCTGCCGCCGGGTACATCGAGAAGCCCTCGGTGAGCGTGATGCCGGCGTTCGCCGGGGCGTCGAGCAGGGCGAACAGCGCGGTTTTCTCGGTGTGGTCGGGGCAGGCGGGATAGCCTGGCGCCGGGCGGATGCCGCGGTAGGTTTCCGCGATCAGCGCATCATTCTCCAGGGATTCGTCGGGCGCATAGCCCCAGAACTCGCGCCGCACGCGTTCGTGCATGCGTTCGGCGAAGGCTTCCGCCAACCGGTCGGCCAGCGCCTTGAGCAGGATCGCCGAGTAGTCGTCGTGCCCGGCCTCGAAGCGCGCCACGTGCTCCTCGATGCCGATGCCCGCGGTGACCGCGAAGCCGCCGATCCAGTCGGGCTTGCCGGCGGACTTCGGCGCGATGAAGTCGCTCAGGCAGAAGTCGGGGCGTTCGGCCGGCTTGTCGACCTGCTGGCGCAGGTGGTGCAGGACCATACCCCCCTCTCCCCTTGGGTCTGGAGCAGAGGGCTGCACCAGGCCCGTACCCTCACCCCCGGCCCCTCTCCCGGGGGGAGAGGGGAGCAGTTCGATGTCGTCGCCCACGCTGGCCGCCGGCCAGAAGCCGATCACGCCGCGGGCGGTCAGCCACTTCTCGGCGATCAGCGTGTCGAGCATGTTCTGCGCATCGGCGAACAGCTCGCTGGCCTGGGCGCCGACGGTCTCGTCGGTGAGGATGGCCGGGTAGCGGCCGGCCAGTTCCCAGGCGTTGAAGAACGGCGTCCAGTCGATATAGCCGCGCAGTTCGGCCAGGTCGTAATCGTCGAACACGTGCAGGCCGGGCTGCTTCGGCTGGGCGGGCTGGTAGGCCGCCCAGTCGCAGCTGAAGCGCTGGCCGCGCGCCTTCTCCAGCGACACCAGCTGCTTGCCCGGGCCGCGGTTGCGGTGGCGTTCGCGCACATCGGCGTACTCGGCGCGCACCTTGTCCATGAAGGCGTCCACCAGCTCCTTGCTCAGCAGCGACTGCGCCACGCCGACCGCGCGCGAGGCGTCCTTCACCCACACGGTGGGCGCCTTGTAGTGCGGATCGATCTTCAGCGCGGTGTGCGCGCGCGAGGTGGTGGCGCCGCCGATCAGCAGCGGGATGTGGAACTCCTGGCGCTGCATCTCGCGCGCGACCTGGCTCATTTCCTCCAGCGACGGCGTGATCAGCCCGGACAGGCCGATGATGTCGGCGTGGTGCTCGCGCGCGGCGTCGAGGATCTTCTGCGCGGGCACCATCACGCCCAGGTCGATCACCTCGAAGTTGTTGCAGCGGAGCACCACGCCGACGATGTTCTTGCCGATGTCGTGCACGTCGCCCTTCACCGTGGCCATGACGATGGTGCCGTTGTTCCTGCCGGCGTCGCCGGTGCGCAGCTTCTCTTCCTCGATGTAGGGGATGAGGTGGGCGACCGCCTTCTTCATCACGCGGGCGGATTTGACCACCTGCGGCAGGAACATCTTGCCGGCGCCGAACAGGTCGCCGACCACGTTCATGCCGTCCATCAGCGGGCCTTCGATCACGTCCAGCGGGCGGGTCGAAAGCTGGCGCGCTTCCTCGGTGTCCTCCACCACGAACTGGTCGATGCCGTGCACCAGCGCGTGGCTCAGCCGCTCGCGCACGGGTTTCTCGCGCCAGGCCAGCGTCTCGACCACCGCCTCGCCCTTCTTGCCCTTGAAGCGCTCGGCGATCTCCAGCAATCGCTCGGTGGCGTCGGGGCGGCGGTTGAGCACCACGTCCTCGACGCGCTCGCGCAGCTCGTCGGGGATGTCGTCGTAGATCATCAGCGCGCCGGCGTTGACGATGCCCATGTCCATGCCGGCGCGGATCGCGTGGAACAGGAACACCGAGTGGATCGCCTCGCGCACGGTGTTGTTGCCGCGGAACGAGAACGACACGTTGGACACGCCGCCGGAGACGTGGCTGAGCGGGAAGCGACGCTTCAGTTTGCGGGTCGCCTCGATGAAGTCGACCGCGTAGTTGTTGTGCTCATCGATGCCGGTGGCGATGGCGAAGATGTTCGGGTCGAAGATGATGTCCTCGGGCGGAAAGTCGAGCTTCTCCGTCAACAGCGCGTAGGCACGCGAGCAGATTTCCACCTTGCGCGCGCAGGTGTCGGCCTGGCCGGCCTCGTCGAACGCCATCACCACCGCGGCGGCGCCGTACTGCTGCACCTTGCGCGCCTGGTCGAGAAAGGCCGCTTCGCCCTCCTTCATCGAGATCGAGTTGACGATGCCCTTGCCCTGCAGGCAGCGCAAACCGGCTTCGATCACGCTCCACTTGGACGAGTCGACCATCACCGGCACGCGGGCGATGTCGGGCTCGGCGGCGATCAGGTTGAGGAAGCGCGTCATCGCCGCCTCGGAGTCGATCAGGCCCTCGTCCATGTTGACGTCGATGATCTGCGCGCCGTTCTCCACCTGCTGGCGCGCGACCTCGATCGCCTCGCCGTAGCGATCCTCCTTGATCAGCTTGCGGAACTGCGCCGAGCCGGTGACGTTGGTGCGCTCGCCGATGTTGACGAACAGCAGGT
Source organism: Dyella sp. KRB-257 (assembly GCF_049445995.1). NCBI lineage: Bacteria > Pseudomonadati > Pseudomonadota > Gammaproteobacteria > Lysobacterales > Rhodanobacteraceae > Dyella > Dyella sp. KRB-257. The sequence continues at coordinate 5,321 of NZ_JBMSDZ010000009.1, forward strand.
CCGGGGTGAGGACCAGCGGCTCGAGACCGGACAGGCGGGTGTAGCGGGGAGTATTCATCGAATAAGAAGGCCGACAGTAGATGCTCCCTCTCCCCTGGCGTAGCCGGGGGAGAGGGCTGGGGTGAGGGGGCGCCCTGATGCCTGGGTGGAGGGGAAAGCCAAAAGCTTCCCCCTCACCCAACCCTCTCCCCCGAGCGGAGCTCGGAGGAGAGGGCTAAAGCGCGCGTTGTCTCGGTGCATTGCTCCCGCAGCCCCACGCGAGGCAAGGCTCAAGCGTCGGCGCGACTGGCCACTCACGCCGCAGCCTCGTCCAGCGACGGCAGCGCCCGCGGCGCGCAGTCCTTCACCGCCTCGGCAATCGCGTGGATGTGCGCCGGGGTGGTGCCGCAGCAGCCGCCAACCAGGTTGAGCAGGCCGTCCCTGGCGAAGCCGCGGATCACGCTGGCCATCTGCTCGGGCGATTCGTCGTATTCGCCGAACGCATTGGGCAGGCCGGCGTTGGGGTGGGTGCTGACGTAGCCGTCGGCGACGCGCGCCAGGGTCTGGATGTGCGGGCGCAGATCGGCCGCCCCGAGCGCGCAGTTCAGCCCCACCGACAGCGGTCGCGCGTGCTGCACGGAGTAGTAGAACGCCTCGGCGGTCTGTCCCGAGAGCGTGCGGCCGGAGCGGTCGGTGATGGTGCCGGAGATCATCACCGGCAGCCGTCCGCCGCGCTCGCGGAACAACTCGGCCAGCGCGAACAGCGCGGCCTTGGCGTTGAGCGTGTCGAAGATGGTCTCGACCATGATCAGGTCGGCGCCGCCGTCGATCAGGCCCCCGGCCGACTCGGTGTAGTTGGCCGCCAGTTCCTCGAAGCTCACGTTGCGGAAGCCCGGGTCGTTGACGTCCGGCGACAGCGAGGCGGTGCGGCTGGTGGGGCCGAGCACGCCGATCACGAAGCGTGGCCGGTCCGGCGTCTGCGCCTCCATTGCATCGCAGGCGGCGCGCGCCAGTGCGGCGCCGGCGCGGTTCAGCTCGCAGGCGAGGTGTTCGAGGCGGTAGTCGGCCTGGCTGATGCGGGTGGAGTTGAAGGTATTGGTTTCCACCAGATCCGCGCCGGCCTGCAGATAGGCCGTGTGCACGCCGCGGATGATCTCCGGCTGGGTCAGCGTGAGCAGGTCGTTGTTGCCCTTCAGATCGCAGGCGCCGGGGTGACTGTGCGCGTGGGCGCTGTCGTGACCGCCGGAGAAGCGCTCGCCGCGGAACGCATCTTCATCGAGCTGGTGACCTTGCAGCATGGTGCCCATGCCGCCGTCGAGGATCAGGATGCGCTCGCGCAGCGCGGCCTGCAGTTTGGCGACGCGCCCGGGATGGAGCCAGGGCAGGGTGGTCATGGGGCTTGCTCCGGAATGGCCTGCGGCTTGCGCGCCAGCAGGCTGATGACTTCGAAATGCGGCGCCTTGCGCTCGCGGCTGAGGCGGTTGGCGCTGACCACGTCCAGCCCCGCGGCGACGGCAAAGCCGCCGAGCTGCCTGAGCGAAAAGCCGAGGTTGATGTGGTCGAACGGTTCCACTGCGGCGCGGTGGTCGTGCTCGCCCAGCGTGACCGCCAGCAGGCGTCCACCGGGACGCAGCACGCGGGCGGCTTCGGCCACGGCCACGGCCGGTTCGGCGGCGTAGGTCAGCGCGTGCAGCATCAGCACCAGGTCGAAGCGGCGTTCGCCCAGATCCAGTGCCTGCATGTCGCCCTGGCGCACCTCGACGTTGCCGAACGCCTGCAGGCGCCGCGCCGCGGCCTCGACCACGCGTTCGCTGGAATCGACGCAGACGATCGAGCGCGCGTGGGGCGCCAGCAGCTCGGCGGTGATGCCGTCGCCGGAGGCGATGTCCAGCACGTCGCCGGTTTCCAGCAGCTGCAGCAGCGAGCGGGCCAGCGTTTCCCAGGTGCGGCCCGGCGAGTAGTGCCGCTCCATGTCGCCAGCCACGGTGTCGGCCCAGCCCGCCTCGCGGGCGCGCTGCGCCAGCACGCCGGGGATGCGTGCGGCGTCCTCGCGCAGGAGGGCGTCGTCGATGCTCTCGCGCAGTGACTTCAGCAGCAGATGCTGGTGCTCGTCGCCCTCGGTGTTGGCGCGGTAGTAGGCCGAGACGCCGGCGCGGCGGTCGCGCACGAGGTTGGCCTCCTTCAGCTTGGCCAGGTGCGTGGATACCCGCGGCTGGGCCAGGTGCAGCACGGAGGCGAGCTCGGCCACGGTCAGTTCCTCGCCCTCCAGCACGGCCAGCAGGCGCACGCGGGTGGGGTCGGCAAGCAGCCGGAGCACGCTGGAGGCGGTTGCCAGATCCATGCGTCATCCTTTTATCGCGATATAAAGATAAGCAAGGCTAGGCCTGCATCGCGGGGCCGTCAAGGGTTGACATGCAGGGTTGACATGCGAGGGCGTCGGGGTGCGTTGTCGCAGGGTGGCGTCGCGGGCTCGTGCGCCGCCGTATCCGCAGGTTGTCTGAAGCTGCGCTGCTGCAGTCGCACAAGGCATCGCGGGCCGCCACGTTAAAATGGCGGGCTAGGCCATCGCACCGGAGTAGTTCATGGATTTCCGTTTTACCGAAGACCAGCAGTCGATCCAGTCGATCGCGCGCGATTTCGCTTCGCGGCGAATCGTGCCGGTGGCTGCCGAGTTGGACGCCAGGGGCGAGTTCCCGCTGGAGAATATCCGCGAGATGGGCCGGCTCGGGCTGATGGGCATTGAGGTGCCGGAGGAATACGGCGGTGCGGGCATGGACACCATCGCCTACGTGCTGGCGATGATCGAGATCGCCGCGGCCGATGCGGCCACCTCGACCATCATGTCGGTCAACAACTCGCTGTTCTGCAACGGCATCCTCAAGCACGGCACCGAGGAGCAGAAGCAGAAGTACGTGCGCGCCATCGCCCAGGGCGAGGCGATCGGCGCCTACGCGCTGACCGAGCCGCAGTCCGGCTCCGACGCCTCGGCCATGCATACCCGCGCCACCAGGAACGACAACGGCGACTGGGTGATCAACGGCAAGAAGAGCTGGATCACCTCCGGTCCGGTGGCGCGCTACATCGTGCTGTTCGCCATCACCACGCCGGGCATCGGCGCCAAGGGCGTGTCGGCCTTCATCATCGACACGCAGAAGCCGGGTTTCCACGCCGGCAAGACCGAACCCAAGCTCGGCATCCGTGCGTCGGCCACCTGTGAGATCGAGCTCAACGAATACGTCTGCGCGAAGGACGATGTGCTCGGCGAGATCGGCAAGGGTTTCTCCATCGCCATGGGCGTGCTCGACGCCGGGCGCATCGGCATCGCCTCGCAGGCGGTGGGCATCGCGCGCGCCGCCTACGAGGCCACGCTGCAGTGGTCGCGCGACCGCAAGGCGTTCGGCCATCCGATCGGCACCTTCCAGATGACCCAGGCCAAGATTGCCGACATGAAATGCAAGCTCGACGCGGCCATGCTGCTCACGCTGCGCGCGGCGTGGACCAGGATGGAGGCGGAGAAGAACGGCGGGCGCTTCAACACCGAGGCGTCGGTGGCCAAGCTGGTGGCTTCGGAGGCGGCGATGTGGATCACCCACCAGGCGGTGCAGATCCATGGCGGCATGGGCTACTCCAAGGAGCTGCCGCTGGAGCGCTACTTCCGCGATGCCAAGATCACCGAGATCTACGAGGGCACCAGCGAGATCCAGCGCCTGGTGATCGCGCGGGCGGAGATCGGCCTGCGCTGATATTCGGGCTATCCCGGTAGGAGCGCACCCTGTGCGCGAATGCTTTTGCTCCTGATCGGCATCAAAGCCAAAGGCATTCGCGCACAGGGTGCGCTCCTACAAAAAAAGCCCCGGCGCGAGCCGGGGCTTTTTTATTTCACGCTCCTCGCCGCGGATCGGAGTCGAACGGTTGCATGCCGCCATGACCTTGCGCCGGCTTGCCGTCGTCCGGCCCGTCGAGCTTGTCGCCGAGCAGGCGGCGCACCACCACGTAGAACACCGGAATCAGCAGCAGACCGAGGAAAGTGGCGAACAGCATGCCGCCGATCACGCCGGTGCCGATGGCGTGGCGCGAGTTGGCGCCGGCGCCGGTGGAGATGGCCAGCGGCAGCACGCCCAGGATGAACGCCAGCGAGGTCATCAGGATGGGACGCAGTCGCAGGCGCGCGGCCTCCACCACGCCTTCGCGCAGCGAGCGGCCGGCGGCCTGCTGCTCGACGGCGAACTCCACGATCAGGATGGCGTTCTTGGCCGCCAGGCCGATCACCGTGATCAGGCCGATCTTGAAGAAGATGTCGTTGGGCAATCCACGCAGCAGGGAGAACACCACCGCACCGAGCATGCCCAGCGGCACCACCAGCAACACCGACACCGGGATCGACCAGCTCTCGTACAGGGCGGCCAGGCACAGGAACACGACGACGACAGACAGCACCATCAGCAGCGTGGCCGCGTTGCCCGACAGGATTTCCTGATAGGACATGCCGCTCCAGTCGAAGCCGAAGCCCTTGGGCAGATCGTTGTTGACGATGCCTTCCATCTCCTGCATGGCCTGGCCGGAGGCCAGGCCTGGCGCCGGCGAGCCGACGATCTCCACCGCCGCGTAGCCGTTGTAGCGGTTCAGCGAGGGCGAGGCGACCTGCCACTTCGAATGCACCACCGTGGTCAGCGGGATCATCTGCGGCGTGCCGTCCGCGTTGGTCTGCGTGCTGGGCGTATAGAACTGGCCCAGCGATTCCGGGCCGGTGCGGAACGGCGCGTCGGCCTGCATCGTCACGCGCTTGACGCGGCCGCCATAGAAGAAGTCGTTCACGTAGACCGGCGCCAGCATCAGGCTGACCGCATTGTAGATGTCGCTGACCGACAGGCCCATCGACTCGGCCTGGGTACGGTCGACCGAGAGTTGCAATTGCGGCGCCTCCTCCAGCGTGTTCGGGCGCACCGCCATCAGCTTGGGGTCCTGACTGGCCTTGGCGAGCAGGATGTTGCGTGCCTGGGTGAGCGCGTCACGACCAGCGCCGGCACGGTCCTGCAGGAACATGTCGAAGCCGCCGAACTGGCCCAGGCCCTGCACGGTAGGCAGGTTCACCACGAAAATTTGCGCATCGTGGATGGCGGCCATGGCCTTGTTGGCGCGCAGGATGAATTTTTCGGCGGTCACGCCCGGATCGACCTTTTCCGCCTGGCCCGCCTGCACCCGCTTCTCGTAGGCGGCCTTCTGCGCCTGCTGATCGTCGCGCCAGCCGCGCTCGCCCCAGGGCTTGAGCCGGATGAAGTTCATGCCGACGTTCTCGCCCAGGCCCAGGAAGCTGAAGCCGGTGATCTGGAATACGCCGTCGACGGCCGGATCGCGGTCGAGCACGTCGCGCATTTCACCCATCACGGCCTTGGTGCGCTGCAGCGTCGCGCCGGGCGGCAGCTGCACGATGCCCAGCGCATAGCCCTGGTCCTCCTCGGGCAGGAAGCTGGTCGGCAGGCGGGTGAACAGAAAGCCGGCCAATACCGTCAGCGCGACGAACACGATCATCCAGCGCGGCGCATGTCTCACCGCGCCGCCGATGTGGCCGGTATAGGTGTGCGTGACCCGCTCGAACAACCGGTTGAACCAGCGGAACACGAAGAAATCGCGGTGTCCCTCGTGCGTGGGCTTGAGGATGGTGGCGCACAGCGCCGGCGTGAACGACAGCGCCAGGAACGCCGAGAAGCCCATCGACAGCGCGATGGTCAGCGCGAACTGCTTGTAGATCATGCCGGAGGCGCCCGGCTGAAGCGCCGATGGCACGAACACCGCCGCCAGCACCACGGTGATGGCGACCACCGCGCCGGTGATCTGGCCCATTGCCTTGCGCGTGGCTTCCTTCGGCGGCAGGTTTTCCTCGGTCATGATGCGTTCGACGTTCTCGATCACCACGATCGCGTCGTCCACCACGATGCCGATCGCCAGCACCATGCCGAACAGGGTCAGCTGGTTGATGGTGAAGCCGAGCGGCAGCATGCCCAGGAAGGTGCCCAGCAGGGCCACCGGAATCACCAGGGTGGGGATGATGGTGGCGCGGATGTTCTGCAGGAACAGCAGCATCACCAGGAACACCAGGATGATTGCCTCGACCAGGGTGTGGACCACCTCGTTGATCGAGACATTCACGAAGGTGGTGCTGTCGTAGGGTATGAACCAGCTCACGCCCGGCGGGAAGGAGCGCGCCAGGTCGTCCATCTTGCCGCGCACGGCCTGCATCACGTCTAGCGCATTCGCCCCGGGCAGCAGCTGGATGCCGAAGGCGCCGGTCGGCTTGCCGTTCCACTCGGTGTCGAAGCCGTAGTTGATCGGGCCGAACGACACACGGCCGATATCCTTCAGCGTGACCGTGGTGCCGTCGCTGTTGGCGCGCAGGATGATGTTCTCGAACTGGTCCGGCGAGGTGAACCGCCCCTCGGCCGAGACCGTGGCGGTGAAGCTCAGACCGGGGGGGGCCGGGTCGGCACCCACGGAACCGGCCGCGAACTGGGCGTTCTGCGCCCGGATCGCCGACAGCACCTGCGTGGCGGACAAGCCGTAGCCCTGCATCTTGCGCGGATCGAGCCAGATGCGCATCGAGTATTCGGAGCCGAACTGCTGTGTACTGCCGACGCCGGAGATGCGCGAGATCTGGTCCAGCACCTGCGAGGCCACGATGTCGTTCAGCCGGCTGCGGTCGATCGAGGGGTTGTCCGATTGCAGCGCGATCAGACCGAGGAAGCCGGCGCTGGCCTTGGCCACCGTCACGCCCTGCTGGGTCACCTCGGTAGGCAGGCGCGGCGTGGCCAGCGCGACCTTGTTTTGCACCTGCACCTGGGCAATGTCCGGGTTGGTGCCGGTCTCGAAGGTGAGCGTGATCTGCACGCGGCCGTTGGAGCTGGACTGCGAGCTGAAGTACAGCAGATGGTCGATGCCGGTCAACTGCTGCTCGATCACCTGCGTCACCCCCTGCTCGGCGGTGGTGGCGTTGGCGCCGGGATAGCTGGCCGTCACCGTCACCTGCGGCGGCGCCACGTTCGGGTAGGACTCCACCCCGAGGTTGAGCAGCGCGAGCACGCCGCCCAGCGTGATCAGGATGGCGACCACCCAGGCGAAGACCGGACGGTCGATGAAGAAACTAGGCATGTCGTCGCTCCGTCACTGCGCGCCGGACGCGGTCGGCCCATGGGCCGGCGTCTGGGCGTTGGGCTTCCACGGCGTGGGCTTGGCGGGCGCACCATCCTTGACCTTCTGCACGCCGGAGACGACCACCTGTTCGTTGGCTTTCAGGCCGCCGGTGACGATCCAGTCGCCGTTGTCCGTCTCGCTGGCGGTCACATCGCGGCGCGCGACCTTGCCGTCGGCGCCGACGGTGTAGACGTACGCGCCCCGGGTATCGCGCAGCATGGCCTGTGCGGGCACCAGGAACACGTTGTGGTGCTGGCCCAGGAGGGCGGCCATGGTCACGTACATGCCCGGCAGCAGCACGTGCTGCGGGTTCGGAACGCGTGCGCGCAGCCGCACCGCGCCGGTAGCCGGGTCGACCGAGGTCGAGGAGAAGTCCACCGTGCCGGGTTGCGGGTAGGTGCTGCCGTCGGGCAGCGTCAACCGCACCTTGGTCTGGTCGTTGCCGGCCAGCGTCACGTCGCCCCGGGTCTGCGCCGCGCGCAGCTGCGCGAGCTCGGCCGCGCCGAGGGTGAAATTGACGTAGAGCGGATCGATCTGGTCCACCGTGGTGAGCAGGGTCGCCGCGCCCTGGCCGACCAGGGCGCCCTCGGTCACCTGCTGCTGGCCGGCGCGGCCGTCGATCGGCGAACGCACCTGGGCGTAACCCAGGTTGATCTGCGCCGACTGCAGGTTGGCGCGCGCCTGCTGTACCGCGGCGGCGGCGCTGCGTTCGGTGGCCAGCGCGTTGTCGAGGTCGGCCTGGGAGACGTAGCCCTTCGGCGCCAGCTCACGGGCACGCTGTGCGTTGACCCGGGCGTTGGTATAGCTGGCCTGTGCCTGCGCCAGTGTGGCCTGCGCGGCATTCACGGCGGCCTGCAGCGGGGCCGGGTCGATCTGGAACAGCAACTGCCCCTGCTTGACGTCCGAGCCTTCCTCGTACGTGCGCTTGAGCAGGATGCCCGAGACCCGGGCGCGGATATCGGCACTGCGGTAGGGCGACAACCGGCCCACCAGGTCCTTGGTCAGCGGCGCCGTGGCGGGCATCGCGGTGAGCACGCCGACGGTCGGCGGGGGCGGCTGTTGCTGCTGGTTCTTGTCCTTGCCTCCGCATGCAGCCAATGCCAGCAGACTCAGGCACAACAAGGGTGTGCGCAGTGAAGAGGGGCTCATGAAAACTCCATGCTCGCTTTTATCGGGAAGGGGAGTCCGGTGCCGCAACATCGTTCGCCGGCGACCGCGTGGCAGGTTGCCGGCATTCGAGTGGCCGTGCGGATTTCACTTCGGGAAGACCGTCGCCTGGCGCATGAGGGGCACCTGCGCGCTTCGCCGGAAGCATCAAACGCCAGATTATACTCATCAGTTTACAATTTGTCTCGCTGGCATGGCCATATCTGCCGTGGCTTTCCGCACTTGCAGGCAAGGCATGACTTGTGGGCAGAACCGATTTGCGGGCAGCCCGCCGCCGATGGATGCGGCGACAGATCGTCGACCAGCCCGGATCGTCGACCAGCCCGGGTCGACGTCCGTACACGGTGCCGCGACCGGACATGTCGACTGTTGTACGACGTGACGTTTCTATTGCACCGCAGCGCGAATCGATGGTTGGCCGAGACCGGTTTTCCATGCGCCCGGCATGGCGTCAGGCCGCGCCCCGCGGTGGATTCGGCCGATGGCGAAGCGTATTCTTTGCAGGCTTTTTGCTCCCCCTTCTGTATCCACTGAACAGTAGAAGCCATGAATGCGATCCGCGCGGCCGAAAACGTCTCTCTCGCAGCAGCTGTAGCCGAAGAAATCAGCAAAAAGGAATTGCCCGCCCAGCGCCTCCAGGAGGCGCAATTTTTTATCCGCGCCTTTTTCGCCCGACTCGCCGCCGGCGACCATTCACTGCACACCCCGGCCCAGTGGGCCGAGCTGCTGCTCGATCTGCTCGACTTCATGGGCCTGCGCCAGCCCGGCTGCGCCTCGGTGCGCGTGATCAACCCGGTGCACGGCCATGACGGCCGCAGCGTGGTGGAGGTGGTCACCGATGACATGCCGTTCCTGGTCGACACGGTGAGCATGATCCTGGCGAGCGAGTTGCAGATCCACGCCGTGATCCACCCGGTGGTGAAGGTGACCCGCGACGGCGACGGCCAGCTGCTGGCGCTGGGCGACGATGCCGCGGCGGCCGAGTCGGTGATGCATTTCGAAATCGATCGCCTGGGCGACGGCGAGCCGCAGGAGGCGTTGAAGGCGCGCATCGAGACGGCACTGGACGACGTGCGCCTGGCCGTGCGCGACTGGGTGGCCATGCGCGACCGGGCGCTGGCGATTGCCGCCGAGCTGCCGTCGCGCGCCGGCCTTCCCGACCAGCTTGCGCGGGAGTCGGGCGAGTTCCTGCGCTGGCTGGCCGAGGACAACTTCACCTTCCTCGGCTATCGCGAATACGAAGTGCGCCAGGGCGAGGCGGGCGAGGTGCTGCAGTCGGTGGCGGGTTCCGGGCTGGGCATTCTTGCCGGCAACGAGCGCTCGCTCGCGCCGCGTTCGCTGAGCTCGCTGGGCCGGCGCGATGCGGCCAGCGCCGGCGTCATCGAGCCGGTGATCCTCACCAAGACCAACGCCCGCTCGCTGGTGCATCGCCCGGGGCACATGGATTACGTCGGCGTGCTGCGCTTCGACGCCGCCGGCAAGCCGGTGGCCGAGCAGCGCTTCCTCGGGCTGTTCTCGTCCAACGCATACATGGCCCGTCCGCAGGATGTACCGCTGGTGCGCCAGAAGGTCGAGGCAGTGCTGGATCGCTCCGGCCTCAAGCGCGACTCCTACTCGGGCAAGTCGCTGCGCCACACGCTGGAAACCCTGCCGCGCGAAGAGCTGTTCCAGTCCAACGAGGACGAGCTCTACCAGGCGGTCAGCGGCATCCTGGAACTGCGCCAGCGTGCGCACACCCGCCTGTTCGTTCGCCGCGACCGCTACGGCCGCTTCTTCACCTGCATGGTGTTCGTGCCGCGCGAACGCTTCAACACCACGGTGCGCGAGCGCATCGAGGCGCTGCTGCGCGACGCGCTGCACGGCGAGGAACTGGACTCGGCGGTGCAGATGGGCGAGGCCGCGCTGGCGCGCCTTTACGTGGTGGTGCGCCCGCGCGTGGGCGAGCAGGTGAGCTATGACCTGCATGCGCTCGAAGAGGGCGTGGCGCGCATCGTGCGCAACTGGTACGACGAGGTGCGCGACCTGCTGGTGCGCCAGCTCGGCCCCCACCAGGGCGTGGTGCTGGCCAACCGCTACGCGCGTGCCATGCCGCCGGGCTACATCGACGAGGTGGCGCCGGCCGTGGCGGCCGCCGACATCGTGGCGCTGGCCAGCCTGGACGGCGACGATGCGATCCGCATGTCGCTGTACCGGCACGAGGACGGCTCGCTGCGTTTCAAGGTGATCCATTTCGGCGAGCCGATTCCGCTTTCCGAGGCGCTGCCGATGCTGGAAAACATGGGCGTGCGCATGCTCGCCGAGCACGTCTACAGCCTGGAGAGCCAGGAGCATCCGCTGACCATCCACGACTTCGAGCTCAAGCCCAAGCAGCCGTTGAGCTTCGAGCTGGAGCACGTGCGCGAGCGCTTCGAGCGCGCGTTCGAGGCGCTGTGGCGCGGCCAGGCCGAGAGCGATGGCTTCAACAACCTGGTGCTGTTCGCCCAGGCCGACTGGCGCCATGTGGCCGTGCTGCGCGGTTACTGCAAGTACCTGCAGCAGGTGGGCATCGCGTTCTCGCAGACCTATATGGAAGCCACGCTCAACCGCTACCCGGCGATCGCCGGCGTGCTGATCGAGCTGTTCCATGCCAAATTCGATCCGCGCCGCGAACAGCTCACCGGCAAGGAACTGGCGCGTGCCGGCGACGACCTGCGCCGCGAGATGCTGGCGCTGATTCCCGAGGCCACCCGCCACGCGCAGCCGGAGCTGGTCGACGGCATGGTGGCTTGCCTGGCCCGCCCGCGCAACGAGCAGGTGCAGGTGCTGACCGACGCACTGCGCACGCTGCTGGACGACGTGGCCAGCCTCGACGATGAGCGCATCGTCAAGAGCTACCTGGACGTGATCGGCGCCACGCTGCGCACCAGCTACTTCCAGCAGTGGGACGGCCAGTTCCGGCCGTACATCAGCTTCAAGTTCGACTCGCACCGCGTGCCCGATGCGCCCAAGCCGGTGCCGTACCGCGAGATCTTCGTGTACTCGCCGCGGGTGGAAGGCGTGCACCTGCGCTTCGGCCCGGTGGCGCGCGGCGGCCTGCGCTGGTCCGACCGCCGCGAGGATTTCCGCACCGAGGTGCTGGGCCTGGTGAAGGCGCAGATGGTGAAGAACACGGTGATCGTGCCGGTCGGCTCGAAGGGTGGCTTCTACGTGAAGAATCCGCCCGAAGGCGGTGACCGCGACGCGCAGCAGGCCGAGGGCATCGCCTGCTACCGCCTGTTCATCGCCGGCCTGCTCGACATCACCGACAACCTGGTCGAGGGCCAGGTGGTGCCGCCGCACGACGTGGTGCGCCACGACCAGGACGATCCGTACCTGGTGGTGGCCGCCGACAAGGGCACGGCCACATTCTCCGACATCGCCAACACGATCTCGGTGGCGCACGGTTTCTGGCTGGGCGACGCGTTCGCCTCGGGCGGCTCCAACGGCTACGACCACAAGGCGATGGGCATCACCGCCAAGGGCGCGTGGGAGTCGGTGAAGCGCCACTTCCGCGCGCTGGGCCGGAACTCGCAGACGCAGGACTTCACCTGCGTGGGCATCGGCGACATGTCTGGCGACGTGTTCGGCAACGGCATGCTGCTGTCGCGCCACATCAAGCTGGTGGCCGCGTTCGACCACCGCCACGTGTTCCTCGATCCGAACCCGGACGTGCAACGCTCGTTCGCCGAACGCGAGCGCATGTTCAAGCTGCCGCGCTCCAGTTGGGAGGACTACGACAAATCGTTGATCTCCGCCGGCGGCGGCGTGTACCCGCGCAGTGCCAAGTCGATCCCGGTGTCGCCGGAAGTGCGCGCGGTGCTCGGCATCAAGGGCGATGCCACCCACATGGCGCCGACCGAGCTGCTCAGCGCGATCCTCAAGGCGCCGGTCGACCTGCTGTGGAACGGCGGCATCGGCACCTACGTCAAGGCGACCAGCGAAACCCACGCCGACGTCGGCGACCGCGCCAACAACGCGCTGCGCGTCAACGGCGCCGAGCTGCGCTGCAAGGTGGTGGGCGAGGGCGGCAACCTGGGCATGACCCAGAAGGGCCGCATCGAAGCCGCCCAGCACGGCGTGCTGCTCAACACCGACTTCATCGACAACTCCGCCGGCGTGGACACCTCCGACCACGAGGTGAACATCAAGATCCTGCTCGGCGACGCCGTGCAGCGCGGCGAACTCACCGACGAGGCGCGCAACGACCTGCTGCGCGCGATGACCGACGAGGTAGGCGAGCTGGTGCTGTGGGACAACTATCGCCAGAACCAGGCGATCACCCTGATGGAGCACCAGTCGATCAAGCGCATCGGCTCGATGGCGCACTTCATCCGCACGCTGGAGGCCGAGGGCCTGCTCGATCGCCAGGTGGAGAACCTGCCCAGCGACGCCGAGCTGGCCGAGCGCAAGGCCCGCGGCCAGGGCCTGACCCGACCGGAGCTGGCGGTGCTGCTGTCCTACGACAAGATCAAGCTGTTCCAGCAGTTGCTCGACTCGGACGTGCCGGAGGATCCCTACCTCTCCAAGGAACTGGTGCGCTACTTCCCCGAGCCGCTGCACGAGAAATACACCGAGCACATGCAGCGCCATCGCCTCAAGCGCGAGATCATCGCCACCGCGGTGACCAACTCGACGATCAACCGCATGGGTGCCACCTTCATGATGCGCATGCAGGAGGACACCGGGCAGGAGCCGGCGGCGATCGCCAAGGCGTACACCGCGGCGCGCGAAATCCTCGATGCACGCGAGCTGTGGGCGCAGATCGAGGCACTGGACGGCCAGGTGGCCGAGAACACACAGATCGACGCGATCCTGCAGATCTGGAACCTGCTGCGCCACATGACGCGCTGGCTGCTCAACCGTCCGGGCGGCACGCTGGACATCGCCGCCAACGTGGAGCGCTACCAGAACCACGTGAGCGAGCTGCGCAAGGCGCTGCCGGCCGCGCTCACCGACACCGGTCGCGGCGACTTCGAGTCCAGCCAGGAGAAGTGGGAGGGCCTGGGCCTGCCGACCGAACTGTCGGTGCGTCTGGCGCGCTTGTCCGAATTGCGCGCGGCGCTGGACATGGTCGAGGTGGCGCAGCACAGCGGAGCGCCGATCGCCCGCGTGGCCAGCGTGTTCTACGAGCTGGGCGAGGCGCTGGACCTGGAGTGGCTGCGCGACCAGATCGAGGCGCTGCCGGTGGAAGGCCACTGGCATGCGCAGGCGCGCGGTTCGCTGCTGGACGAGCTCAACCACCAGCACCGCGCGCTGTCGCTGCAGGTACTGGCGCTGTGCGGCGAGCGCACCGACCGCTCGCCGGTGCAGGCGTGGCTTGAGCGCGACGACGCCACGCTCAGGTACACCCGCAGCATGCTGGCGGAGATCCTCACGCAGAACGCGGACTACCCGATCGCCTCGGTCGCGGTCCGTCGGCTGGCGCAGCTTGCGCAGGTGCCGGTGAACTGACCGGCCGGCAGCGGCCCTTGGTGCGCGATTGATTTTTTTGTGTGTGGGAGCGACTTCAGTCGCGACGCTCTTGTTCTGATGCTGCATCAAGACAGAGGCGTCGCGACTGAAGCCGCTCCCGCAGGGGGCATTCGCGCACGGGGTGGGCTCCTACGGTAAGCTCGGCCGGCCGTTTTCACTCATTCACATCCATGCGCTTTGCCTTTGTCGCCAGCGAAACCCCGGTCGCCCAGCAGGCGCGGCGCAAACTGATCGAGCAGTACGGCGATGTGCCGGCCGCCGACGCCGAGGTGATCGTGGCGCTGGGCGGCGACGGCTTCATGCTGCGCACGCTGCATGCGTATCGCGACCTGCACCTGCCGGTGTACGGCATGAAGCTGGGCCGGGTCGGCTTCCTGATGAACAAGCACCGGCTGGACGACCTGCCGGAGCGCATCGCTCTGGCCCACCTCGCCACGCTGTATCCGCTGGAGATGCGCACCACCCATGCCGATGGCGAGACGGTCTCGGCGATCGCCTTCAACGAGGTGTCGCTGCTGCGCCAGAGCAATCAGGCCGCGCACCTGGAAGTACGGCTCAACGGCACGGTGAAGCTGGCCAACCTCATCTGCGACGGCATCCTGGTATCCACGCCGGCCGGCTCCACCGCCTACAACCTGTCCGCCCACGGGCCGATCCTGCCGCTGGACGCCAACGTGCTGGCGCTCACGCCGATCAGCCCGTTCCGCCCACGCCGCTGGCGCGGCGCGATCCTGCCGCACCTCACCGAAGTGGGGCTGCGCGTGCTCGATCCGGGCAAGCGGCCGGTGAGCGCCACCGCCGATTTCCACGAGGTGCGCCATGCGCGCGAGGTGCTGATCCGGCAGTCGCGCGAGCATGGCGTGCGATTGCTGTTCGATCCCGAGCACAACCTCGAGCAGCGGATTCTCGACGAACAGTTCGCCCCCGATTGAGCTCCGCGCGGGGAGTGGCGAGCCAGCAGCAGAGCCGGGCCTCGTCATCACCACTCCTCATTCACTCTCATCCTGCTCGCCCGTTGCGCTAGATTGCCCGCATGTCCCGAGCCACTGCCCACGACCCCTCCGCATCCGGCGACAACCGCCTGGTGGTGGCGATTTCCTCGCGCGCGCTGTTCGACCTCGGCGACAGCCACGCGCTGTTCGAGCGCGACGGCCTGGACGCCTACCGCAGCTTCCAGATCGAGCACGAGGACGAGATCCTCAAGCCCGGCGTGGCGTTTCCGCTGGTGCAGAAGCTGCTCGGTCTCAACCGGCTGGCCGGCGACGTGCCGCCGGTGGAGGTGATCCTGCTGTCGCGCAATTCCGGCGACACCGGGCTGCGCATCTTCAACGCGATCCAGCACTACGGACTGGAGATCAGCCGTGCCGCGTTCACCAGCGGCGCGCCCACCTCCGACTACATCGCGCCGTTCAAGGCCGACCTGTTCCTCTCCGCCAATGCCGAGGATGTCGGCCGCGCGCTGGCCGCCGGGGTTGCCGCAGCCACCATTCTCCCCAGCACGGCGCCTCCGCGTGCCAGCGAGCAGTTGCGCATCGCCTTCGACGGCGATGCGGTGATCTTCGGCGACGAGGGCGAGCGGGTGTCGCGCGAGGAAGGGCTCGACGCGTTTCATCGCAACGAACGCGAGCGTGCCGCCGAGCCGCTGTCGGTCGGACCGTTCCGCGGGTTCCTTACCGCGCTGCACCGCCTGCAGGCCGCCTTCCCGGCCGAGAACTCGCCGATCCGCACCGCGCTGGTCACCGCCCGTTCCGCGCCGGCGCACAAGCGGGTGATCCTCACCCTGCGCAAGTGGGGCGTGCGCATCGACGAGGCGCTGTTCCTCGGCGGCCGCGACAAGGGACCGTTCCTCGACGCCTTCGGCGCCGACATTTTCTTCGACGATTCGCCGGCCAACGTGGAGTCCGCCCGCAAGCACGTGGCGACCGGCCACGTGCCGCACGGCGTGAGCAATCGCCAGAAGTGACCACTCCTCGCTTCTTGCCTCTCAAGGCACCGGATGCCCCTTGCCGGCCGTCCAGATCGCGTACCAGTCCTCGGCTTCGAGACTGACGTCGAGCGCGACGACGGCCTCGCGCAGGCCGTCGATGCGACCGCTGCCGGTGATGGGATGCGGGCGTGAGGGATGGCGCAGGATCCAGGCATAGGCCAGCGTGGCGAGGCTGATGCCGAGCCTTGCGGCGATCGGCTGCATGGTCTGGCGCACGCGCACGGCCTGCGCGTCGTCGCCGGCAAACAGCCGTCCACCGCCCAGGGGCGACCAGATCATCGGATGCAGGCCCAACTGCTGGGCCTGGTCCAGGGCGCCGTCGTCCAGCGCCTGCAGCGCCAGCGGCGACAGCTCCAACTGGTTGGTCAGCAGCGGATGGTGTTGGTACAGCAGGGCGAACTGGCTGGCGCTGTGGTTGGACACGCCCCAGTGCGCCACCTTTCCCTCGCGGGTGAGCGTGCGGAAGGTAGCGGCCAGTGCGGCCGCGTCCATCAGGTAGTCGGGGCGATGGATCAGCACCAGGTCGAGCCGATCGGTTTGCAGGTTGACCAGCGACTGCTCCACCTGCGCCCGCACGTAGGCGGCGCCCGTGTCGTAGTGGTTCACCCGGTACGGGCGATCGGCGCAGCGCAGCCGGATGCCGCATTTGCTTACCAGCTGCATGCGACCGCGCAACGCGGGCGCCGCTTTCAGCGCCTCGCCGAACAGCGCCTCGGCCCGATAGTCGCCGTAGATGTCCGCGTGGTCGAAGCTGGTGATGCCCAGCTCCAGCGCCTGTTCGATCCAGCGCACGCGGGCGGCGACATCGAGGTTCCAGTCGGCAAGCCGCCACAGGCCGGCGACGACGGTGGAAAGTGCAAGAGCGGGTTGCGTCATGGCGTGCGTGCGGGGCAGGGCGGGCCAGTCTGCCAACCCGTGTCATGGGCAACAAGCGTGCAACACCACACTAGACCAGCTTTTGCCGACGCCACCACGGCGTGACCTGCTCTTCGCGTACCAGTGTGAACAAGCCGGCGCCGAGGATCAGCGCGATGCCGACCAGCATGGGCCAGTCGAGCCGGTCGCCGAATAGCCAGTAGCCGAAACCGATCGCCCACAGCATCTGGCTGTACTGAGTCGGCGCGATGCGGTTGGCCGGGGCGAGCAGGGTGGCCAGCATGAGCAGCACACCCGCCAGTCCCTGCATCAGGCCGTAGCCGAGCAGCAGCAGCCAGGTGTGCCGGTCCGGCCACATGAAATGCGGCAGCATCAGCAGCCCGCCGATCAGGAGGGGGCCCGCCACCCCGGCGCCGTACAGGCTGATGCGCTTCTCGTGCGGTCCGGCCAGACGCATGGCGACCATCGACACCGCGCCGGACAGACCGCACAGGATGGCCGCGAAATGACCCAGCCCGAGCTGGCGGAATCCCGGTCGCAACACCACCAGCACGCCGACGAAGCCGGTGACCACGGCGGTCCAGCGCCGCCAGCCCACGTGTTCCTTGAGAAAGACCACGGAAAGCAGGGTGACGAAGATCGGCATGAGGAAGATCAGCGCGAAGGTTTCGGCCATCGGCAGCCGGGTGAAGGCGACCACCGCGGCGATGTTGCAGATACCGCCCGTCACGGCGCGTATCCACCACAGGCCGGGGCGCCTGGCGATCACCACATCGCGCAGCCGGTCGCCCGGCGAGCGGATCAGCGGCAGGACGCCCAGGCACAGCAATGCCCCGAAGAATGCCGTCTCGTAGGCCGGCAGTGCGCCGTGCAGCGATTTCACGCAGGCATCGCTGATGGCGTAGGCGGCGTAGCAGGCAAAACCGAGGACGACGCCTTTTCGCATGGAAATCCGAGAGGGGAATGCGGCGGGCATTGTCCCACAGGCCGGCACCGCGACAGGACGCCGTGCCGGTCGTTCGACCGGAGCGGAGCCGCGCACGCCACCGCCGGGCCATCGGCATGAAGCGCGGGGAAGGCTCCGGGCTCGCACCGTTCGGCCGGGCATTGCCGGTGCACCATCCGCGTGGGTAGTCTCGCCCTGCCATGGGGATTTCAGTGCTGGCGGTGCCGCTGCATGCGCAGCAGGCGGCGCCGGCGGCAGCCGGCACGAAGAAGGTCACCGAGCTGCAGGAAGTGCAGGTGATCGGCTCGCGCGCCAAGGAGCGCACGGCGGCGGAGACGTCGGCGCCGGTCGACGTGATCGGTCGCGAGCAACTGGAAAACGCCGGTGTGACCGAGGTGGGCCAGGCGCTGCAGCTGCTGGAGCCGAGCTTCAATTTCTCGCGTACCTTCGTCAGCGACGGTACCGACATCATCCGCCCGGCCACGCTGCGCGGCCTGGGCCCGGACCAGGTGCTGGTGCTGGTGAACGGCAAGCGCCGCCATCAGCAGGCGCTGGTGAACGTGCAGCAGACGATCGGCCGCGGCTCGGCCGGCACCGACATCAACGCCATCCCGATTTCCGCCATCGAGCGCATCGAGGTGCTGCGCGACGGCGCGGCGGCGCAGTACGGCTCCGATGCGATTTCCGGCGTGATCAACATCGTGCTCAAGAAGCAGACCGACGTGACCTACGTGTCGTCCAGCCTCGGCCAGACCTACCAGGGCGACGGCCTGGTGAAGCAGGTGGGCGCCAACACCGGCTTCAAGCTAGGCAAGGACGGCTACCTCAACCTGACCGTCGAGTACCGCGACCGCGGCGAAACCAACCGTGCCGGCCCCGACACGTTGCGCGCGAACCCGCCGCGCGTCACCCAGCACCTGGGCGATGCCAGGGCCAAGGATCGCTACTTCTGGTTCAACGGTGGCCTGCCGATCGGCAAGGGCGAGCTGTACTGGTTCGGCGGCTTGTCCAGGCGTACCGGCAGCTCGTTCGGTTTCTTCCGCTCGGCCGGCGACAACCGCACGGTGCCGGCGCTGTACCCGAACGGGTTCCTGCCGAACATCGTCACCACGGTGAAGGACGCCTCGATCGTGGCCGGCTACCGCACCCCGATCAGCGACACCTGGGACCTGGATTTCTCGATCGACCGCGGTCGCAACACCTTCGGCTTCGACGAGAAGCATTCGGTCAACGTGAGCTGGTGGTACGAGCCGAACGGTTCCGGCGGCATCTACGCCAGCTCGCCGACCTCGGCCAACACCGGCACCCTGAAGCTCAACGAGACGGTGGCGAACATGGACGTGCGCGGTCCGATCGACTGGGGCATCGGCAACGACCAGCTCGATGTGGCCACCGGCCTGGAATGGCGCCGTGACGTGTACGCGATCACCCCGGGCGATCCGGTGTCGTACATCTACGGTCGCACCAACGACCGCAGCATTCCGATCTACGGCCAGACCGGCGACATCGCGCAGCCGGGCATCCAGGGTTTTCCGGGCTTCTCGCCGAGCGAGGCAGTGAACGCCGGGCGCAGCAACTGGGCGGCCTACGTGGACACCGAGTCGCAGGTCACCGATCGGCTGCTGCTGGGTGCGGCCGGTCGCTATGAGCACTATTCCGACTTCGGCGGCACCACCACCGGCAAGTTCTCGGCCCGCTTCGACGCCAGCGACCGGTTTGCCGTGCGCGGCACGCTGGCCACCGGCTTCCGCGCGCCGGGCGTGCAGCAGATGTACTACAGCCAGCGCTCGACCAACCTCAATCCGCAGGGCGTGCTCACCGATACGTTGACCGCGCGCCAGAACAGCAGCGTCACCCGCGCGTTCGGCATCCAGCCGCTCAAGCAGGAGACCTCGCGCAGCGGCACGCTGGGCTTCGTGTACACGCCGACCAACGACCTGACGATGACGCTGGACCTGTTCCGGATCGATATCAAGAACCGGATCATCTTCTCCAGCAACATCGTGCCGGAGTCGGTGGGTACCGACGGCCAGCCGTGCGCGGCGAACAACGCCAACTGCCCGATCGCCGCGATCCTCGACCCGATTGGCGTGGGCCAGGTGCTGTTCTTCACCAACGCCATCGACACCCGCACCACTGGTGCCGACCTGGTGGTGCAGAAGGGCATCGCGTTCGACGGCGGCGCCAGCCTCGATCTGACCGCGGCGATGAACTACAACAAGACCAAGGTGACCAGGCGCAAGTCCGAGTCGCCGATCCTCAGCCCCTCGCAGCTGTTCGACGACACCCAGGTGACCTTGGTCGAGCAGGGCCAGCCGCGCCAGCACCACATCCTGCAGGGCGTGTACCACGACGGTCCGTGGGACCTGACCCTGCGCGCCAACTACTTCGGCTCGGTCACCGGCCAGGGCTTCACCCCGGGCATCAAGCAGACCTGGGGCGGCAAATGGCTGGAGGACGTGGCGGTGGTCTACCGTTTCTCGAAGCATGCGCGGGTGACGGTGGGTGCCGACAACGTGTTCGACACCTATCCGGACAAGTGGAATCCGCAGACTGGCTTCCCGTTCCCGCAGCTGGGCTTCACCTACGGCTGGGAGACGTTGCCGTTCGGCATCAACGGCGGCTACTACTTCGCACGGGTCGACTTCCAGTTCTGACCGCCCGCACCGGGCACTCCGTGTATCGACGCCGCGCAGGGAACTGCGCGGCGTCGTCATGTACGGGGCAGGCAAAGTCAGCCAGGGTCGCATCGGGCTTGCAAGCGGGAAGGTCGGGCGGGGTGGGTGCATGGCGGCCCGACGGCCGCGCTGCGCGCTGGCGTGGATGGTCCGCGCGGATCGAGGTCCGTCGCGCCGGCGACCATTGAAAGCCGGCTCGGTCGAGCCGGTGCCGATGGTGTCCCAAGCGCATGCACGTGGCATTCACCGGCAAACCGGATACTCGGCAGGCTGGTGTCGAGCGCGGCTACGCCGAAGCCTCCCTGCCAGTACGCCTCGCCGGATCCGTCGGCGAGCGCCCTCCCTGTAGCAGCGGCATGCGCCGCCCCGATGCCTTACCTGTACCGGCATGCCATGCCGGGGCTCCGATGGCCTCCATCTCGGCGCGACCCTTTCCTGGTCGGGCCGGGCCGGCCTCGGGCGCATGTCCGACCAGTTTGCCTCCGGGGTGATACGCCAAACGGGGATGCCGACTCATTGCACCCGCTCACCCAGAGCGAGTCACCCCAATCTCCCGAGGCATTCCATGAAAAACCTTAAGAAGCAGATCTCCATGTCCGTCCTCAGTTCGGCGATGCTCGCCTGGCTGCCCATGGCCGTGGCGCACGAAGTGGTCGTGCTGCCGGGCGTGGTCGGTCCGGTGGGCGTGGCCACCGGCGTGCAGACGCAGGGGCCGGGCCTGCTGACGGTCGGTCAGCAGGACATCAACACCCAGAACGAGGCCGGCGGAGCCATCACTACCGATGCCGCCAATACGGCCAGCATTGCGTTCATGAACAGCTCGACGGTGACCGGTTTCGTGGGCAGCGCGGGCTCGACCTTCCTGGGCATCTCCGCCGGCACCGCGGGCAACACGGTGACCTTCAACGGCCCGGTGTACTCCACCACGTTTTCGCTGGCCGGCACGGGCATCGTGAACTTCAACGGCGGCTTCACCAGCAACACCGGTTCCACCATGGATTTCGGCGGTGACGGTTTCATCAACGTGGGCGCCGGGCAGACCGTCAAGGCCGCCATCACCAACACGGCCGGCGCCGGCACCGGCACGCTCACGCTCAACGCCGACAGCATCATCGATGGTGCGGTCGGTGCGTCCAGCGGGCTGAAGCAGATCACCCTCACGGGCGGCAACGCGCTGATCACCGGCCAGGCGCAGGCAGCCAGCTACACGCTCGGCACGAATACCTTGAATGTCGCCGGTGCATTCGCGATCCCCGTCGCCGGCACCATCAACACCACCATCTTCAGCGAAAGCCTGTACGGCAAGATCGTGCCGGTGGGCGCGGCCAGCATCGGCAACGCGCTCACGGTGAGCGTGAGCGTGACCGGGCCGATCGCGGTGGGCAGCCTCTTCAACATCGTCGATGCCACCAGCGGCACCAGCGGCAGCACGGTGACCGCCACCAGCAACACCACCCGCTACCTGTTCTCCGCTGCCCCCACCACCAACGGCCTGGTGCAGATCATGGCCACGCAGGTTCCGCTGGCGGACGTGGTTGCCCCGGTGGGCAACCCGGCCGCGCCGGTGATCGCGCCGGTGATCGACGCGCTGCCGCTGACGCCGGCCAGCATGCCGCTGCTGACGGCGATCACCCTGCTGCCCACCGCCACCCAGGTGGCCGACGCGCTCGCGCAGCTGCAGCCCGACGCGGTGAGCCTGGCCTCGCCACAGGCCAGCTATCGCGCCACCCAGCAGCTGGAGCAGCTGTGGGCCTCGCACCTGGACGCCACGCAGCAGAGCTGCGCCCTGGCCAGTACCCGCAACGACCGCGCACCCGCGCATGACGGGCAGGATTCGCCGTGCCTCACCAGCCGGCGTCCGCAGCTGTGGGCCGCCGGCTTCGGATTTGCCGGCACCCAGCGTGGCGCCAATGGCTATGAAGGCTATTCGGACAACAGCGGCGGCCTGATCCTCGGTTACGACATGCCGCTGAGTCCGTCGCTCACGTTCGGCGGCAGCCTGCGCTACGCCCGCTCCGCGCTCGACGGCCTGTCGCAGCGCAGCCACGGCGACGTGCGTTCGCGCCAGGCCTCGGTGTACCTGGGCTACGCGCCGGGCAACTGGTTCTTCAACGGCGACCTGGTTTACGGACACGACAACTACACGAGCTCGCGCCAGGTCGTTTTCACGGGCATCAACGAGACGGCGCGGGCCCACTACAGCGGACGCCAGTACACCGCCTTCGGCACCGCCGGCTATCACTACCGCCTGGACGACGGCCGTACCGTCCTCACGCCGTTCGCCACGATCCAGCACACCCGGATGAAGGTCGCAGGCTATGCCGAGACGGGCGGGAACTCGGTGGATCTGCGCGTGGACGCGCGCAACCAGAATTTCACCCAGTCCGGCCTGGGCGTGAAGCTGGCCCGCGACCTGGTGTCGTCCGGCTCGCGCATCATCCGTCCGGAAATCCATGCCACCTGGCTGCACGCGTTCGATGGGCAGGCGGCTGGCAGCACCGCGGCCTTCGTCAGCGGCGGCCCGCAGTTCAATGCCAGCGGCGTGAACACGGGGCGCAACATCGTGGACGTGGGCGCCAGCGTGCTGGTGGCCGGCGACGGCGCGTGGTCGTTCGAGGCCGGTTACGACTACCAGCACAGCCAGCGCTTCAGCGCCGGCCAGGTCATGCTGCGGGCAACCATGCGCCTGTAGACCCGCGGTGCGATCGCGTCAGGATGGTGCCAGTTTGTGCAGCATGTGATCGATCGCGCGGCTGTGCTCGTGCTGCGGGCTGAAGAGGATGACCTCCGCCGTGCGGTCGACCTTCACCGTGTGGCCCGCCGGCCAATAGAACAGGTCGCCGCACGCGGCCTGTTCGGTGCGGCCGTCGGCATAGGTCACGGTGAGCTCGCCCTCGAGCACATATCCCCAGTGCGGGGAGGGGCACAGGCTCGCGACGCTCTGCGCTGCATGGCCTGGAGCTGGATCCGATCGATCCTTTCATCAACTACGCGATGGGGCGCAGCTTCTGGCTCGAGGGCGATCTGCACAGCAGCCTGCTGTGGCTGGAGCGGGCCACGTCGATCAGTCCGAACTACGCGACGTGCGTGCGCGCAACCCGGCGCTGACCCGTGCGGACTTTTTCCGCGCCTTCCCGATGCATTCGACGGTGCTGCGGGAACGCATCGCCGGCGCCCTGGACCGGTTCGGCCTCTGACCCGCGCCGAATCCGGAATTTCCCGCGACAGCAGCGACGCGCGTGGTGCCGCGCGAGGGATGCGATGGCTTAGACTTCGCGCTTCATCCCCGCTCCGGAAGCGCCCGTCATGTCCGACACCATCGCCCTGATCCAGCGCCACCTGCTGCCGGGCGGCGCGTGCTTCGACATCCGCGACGGGCGCATCGGTCGCGTCGGCAGCCACGACAACCGCAACGACTGGATCGCCCGGGTTCCCGGCGGCTGAGGCGATGCTGGACGGGGTGTTCTATGTCGGCGAGCCGGCGCTGCCGGGTGCGTGCTGTGTCCGCTGGGCGCCTGACGTCTTTTCTCCTCCGGATCCGTGATGACCCGCACCCTCGCCGAATGGCTCGCCTATCAGGAAGGCGTGAACCCGCGCAGCATCGAGCTGGGGCTCGATCGGGTGCGCGCCGTATGGCAAGGCATGGGCGCGCCGCGGATCGCGCGGCACGTGATCACCGTGGGCGGCACCAACGGCAAGGGCTCCACCGTCGCGCTGCTGGAAGCGATGCTGCAGGCCGCCGGCCGGCGCACCGGCGCGTTCACCTCGCCGCATCTGCTGGCCTACAACGAACGGGTGCGCGTTGATGGACGCGACGTCGGTGATGCCTCGTTGGTCGCCGCGTTCGAGCGCATCGAGGCGGCGCGCATGCAGGGTCCGGACGCGCCGATCCGGCTGACCTATTTCGAGTTCGGCACGCTGGCCGCGCTGGACCTGTTCGCCCGCGCCGGGGTCGACGTGGCCGTGCTGGAAGTGGGGCTGGGCGGCCGGCTGGACGCGGTGAACATCGTCGACGCCGACGTGGCGGTGATCACCACCGTCGACCTCGACCACGTGGACTGGCTGGGGCCGGATCGCGACAGCATCGGCCGCGAGAAGGCCGGCATCGCGCGCGCCGGGCGGCCGGCGATCGTCGGCGAGATGCAGCCGCCGGCCGGACTGCTCGCGGCGCTGGCCACGATTGGCGCGCGGGTGGAGCGCGCGGGTGCGGACTTCCATGCCGAGCGGCTCGATCGCGGCTGGCGCTGGCGTCATCGCGACGGCACGGTGATGCAACTGCCCGATCCGGCGCTGGCCGCGCCGGTGCAGTACGCCAATGCCGCCGCCGCGATCGCCGCGCTGCACGCGCTCGATGCCGGCGTGCTGGGTGACTCGCTGGAGCGGACGCTGGCCTCGGCCCTGGGTCGCGTGAGCGTGGCCGCGAGGCTGCAGTGCCTGGGCGGCGATCCGCCGCTGTACGTGGACGTGGGCCACAACCCGCAGGCGGCGCGCGCGCTGGCGCAATGGCTGGACGCGGTGCCGCACGGCCGCGTGCATGCGGTGTTCGGCGCGCTGTCGGACAAGGACGTGGCGGGCGTGCTCGCCGCGCTCGGGCCGCGCATCAGCCACTGGCACCTGGCCGGGCTGGATCTCGACACGCCGCGCGGGTTGCCGGTGCAGGTGCTGGTGGACATCCTGCATGCCACGCTGCCCGGCGCGCCGCACGACGCCCACGCCGGCGTGGCCGCCGCGCTTGCGGCGGCGCGTATGGCGGCGCATCCGGGCGACTGCATCCTCGCCTTCGGCTCGTTCTTCGTGGCCTCGGCGGTGCTCGCGTCCGGCGCCGCCTGAACGCGGCACCGGCCGATTTTCGGAAGAGCTGGCGCGGCCGGGTATAATTTCGCCGCTTTGCGCCGCGCCCGCCCATCCTGGAGCCCGTCTTGAAAACTCGCCTGCTGGGAGCCTTTGTTCTCATCGCGCTGCTCGTGCTGTTCGTGCCGATGTTCTTCCCGAGCAGCCCGCCCACCGCTGCCGGCGACCAGACGGTGAGCCTGGCCATTCCGCCGGCACCGGACCGCGACCTGCAGACCAGGACCATGAGCCTGGACCCGGATGCCGCCGCGCCGGCCGCCGCGGCCAGCGCGGGCGCCGTGGTGATCCCCGCAGCACAGGCGGGCAGCGGCGATCGGCTGGCCACGGTCGACATCCGCTCGCGCCGACCCACCGACGTGGAGACCGGTGCCGCGGCCACGCCGGCTGGCCATGCCGACACCGCGAGTCCTCCCGCGGGTCGGGCGCCGACCACCGCACCGGCACCGGTCAAGCCGGCCGCCGGCGGGTCGGCGATCAAATCGCAGTCGCCGGCGAGCGCGTCGCCCCGGGCCAGCGCCCCGGTACTGCCGCCGGCCACCGCGGCACGCGGCAACTACAGCCTGAGCCTCAGCGCCTACGCATCCGGCGCCGGAGCGCGCAGCCTGATGCAGCGCGTGCGGAAACTGGGCTATCCGGTGAGCAGTCATGTCATCCAGCAGGGCGACAAATCGCTGACTGCGGTGGAGGCGGGTCCGTTCGCCACACGCACCGCCGCGGAGAGTGCGCGACTGAAGATCACCCAGAGCATCGCCGGCGTGCCGGTACGCCTGGAAAGCGGTGCGAGCACGCCGGCCGGCGACGAGCCGGCCGGCGCGGCGCCGAAGGCGTCCGCGCGCGCCGGTGGCTGGGCGGTGCAGGTGGCCGCGATGAGCAGCCAGTCCGACGCCAATGCCCTGCGCGACAAGCTGCGCGCAAACGGCTTCGACGGGTTCGTCGATTCGGTGACCGTCGGCGGCAGGAAACTCTGGCGCGTGCGCGCCGGGCCGCAGACCCAACGCAGCGACGCCGAGCGTGTGCGCGACCAGATCAAGTCCAGGCTTGGTCTGGCCGGCAACGTCGTCGGCGTCCCCTGATCCACGCCCGTCGCCCCGGACCCGCCGCAGGATGAACTGGACCGACTACTTCATCGCGGGCGTCGTGGCCGTCTCGGTGCTGGTCGGCCTGTGGCGCGGGCTGGTGGCCGAGGTGCTGTCGCTGGCGATCTGGATCGGTTCGATCTGGGTGGCGTGGGCGTTCGGGCCGGGCGTGGCGGCGTATTTCGATCACAGCATCCGCACGCCGCAACTGCGGCTGGCGACCGGCTACGGCATTTGCGTGGTGGCGGTGCTGATCGTCGGTGCGCTGGTCCATGCGATCTTCCGCCGGCTGGTGGCGGGTGCGGGGCTGTCCGGCCCGGATCGCGGGCTGGGCATGCTGTTCGGCTTCGCCCGCGGCGTGCTGCTGGTGGCGCTGATGGTGTTCCTGCTCGGCTTCACCGCGGTCACTCGCGAGCCCTGGTGGCGCCAGTCGCTGCTGCTGCCGCAGTTCCAGTCGGTGGCGATCGCGGTCGGCCACCACCTGCCGGCGAGCACGGCGCGCTATCTGCGCCCGTCGCCCGAGGTGCTGGACGGCCTGCCCAGGCTGCCGGACCTGTCCGGCGCGGCGGACCTCAAGGGCGTGCGCGACATGCTCGACGCCCCCGGCCCCGCCGGCACGCCCCCGCGGGGCGACCTGCCGGCCGCCTTGCGCGGACGGCCGCGCGCACCCACATCCTCATCCTCCGCGCCGTCGCCGGCGTCCGCCGCCTCGGCGGGTCCGGCGGACATGTCCTCGCATCCGTAATCGCACCACCCACGCAGGCGTAAACCATCATGTGCGGAATCATCGGCATTGTCGGCATCACCGAGGTCGCCTCGGCGCTCTATGACGGCCTCACCGTATTGCAGCACCGCGGCCAGGACGCCGCGGGCATCGCCACCGTGGACGGATCCCGCCTGCGCCTGCACAAGGGCAACGGCCTGGTGCGCGACGTGTTCAACGAGACCTCGATGGGCCGCCTGCGCGGGCGCATCGGCATCGGCCACTGTCGCTATCCCACGGCCGGTTCCGAAGGCGCCGACGAGGCGCAGCCGCTGTACGTGAACTCGCCCTACGGCATCGCGTTCGCGCACAACGGCAACCTGATCAACACCGAGTCGCTGCGGCGCGAGATGTTTCACGAGGACCGCCGCCACATCAACACCGAGTCCGACTCCGAGGTGCTGCTGAACGTGCTGGCGCACGAGCTGCAGATCCAGGAGCGCATGGCGCTCACGCCGGACCACATCTTCAAGGCCGTCGCCGGCGTGCATGCGCGTGCCCGGGGCGGTTATGCCTGCATCGGGCTGCTGCTGGGCTACGGTCTGGTCGCCTTCCGCGACCCCAACGGCATCCGCCCGTTGGTGCTGGGCGAGCGCCTCACCGGCGAGGGCCGCGAGTATGCGGTGGCCTCCGAGTCGGTGGCGCTGGACGTGCTGGGCTTCAAGCGCGTGCGCGACATCGCGCCGGGCGAGGCGGTGATCATCACCGACGACGGCGAGCTGTTCAGTCGCCGCTGCGCCGATGGCGCGGTGCATGCGCCGTGCATCTTCGAGTACGTCTACCTCGCGCGTCCCGACTCGATGATCGAGGACGTGTCGGTCTACAAGGCGCGCCTGCGCATGGGCGAGAAGCTGGCGCAGAAGATCATGCGGCTGCGCCCGGACCACGGCATCGACGCGGTGATCCCGATCCCCGACACCGCCCGCACCGCCGCCAGCGCGCTGGCCGGCGCGCTCGGCGTGCCGTTTCGCGAGGGCCTGGTGAAGAACCGCTACGTCGGCCGCACCTTCATCATGCCGGGGCAGGGCGACCGCGTGAAATCGGTGCGCCGCAAGCTCAACGCGGTGGACCTGGAGTTCCGCAAGAAGAACGTGCTGCTGGTGGACGACTCGATCGTGCGCGGCACCACCTCCAAGCAGATCATCCAGATGGCGCGCGATGCCGGCGCCAAGAACGTCTACTTCGCCTCGGCCGCGCCGCCGGTGCGCTACCCCAACGTCTACGGCATCGACATGCCCTCCGCCGGCGAGCTGATCGCCGCCGGCCGGACCGAGCAGGAAGTGGAGGCGCAGCTCGGCGCCGACTGGCTGATCTACCAGGATCTGGAAGACCTGATCTGGGCCGTGCAGGACGGCAACGAGGATCTGAAGCACTTCGATACCTCGTGCTTCTCCGGCGAGTACGTCACCGGGCTGGAGAAGGAATACCTGCAGCAGATCGAGCTGATGCGCTCGGACGACGCCAAGGCCGCGCGGCGTACGGCGTGAGAGCGCCGCTTGTCGGCATCAACCATCGGCAAGCGGGCGACCGCCCAGGTTCTGGGCAATGCGCCAGAGCACACCGGAGGGATCGGTCATGCAGAAGTCACGCATGCGCCACGGCCGGTCCTCCGGCTCGTCAAGGCGGATGTCGTAGCGCTCGACGATGCGTTCATTGCGCAGGTGTTGGTGCCAGGCATCGACGTCGGCCACCAGCAGATGCATGACAAAGTTGTCGGCGTGACCAGGGCGGTAAAAGTCCTGCAGCAGGAAGCTGCACTCGCCGGCGGCGAAATAGGCGACGCCATCGCCCTCGGATTTCTCCTCGAAGCCGATGTCGACGTAAAAGCGCCGCGACAGCGCATAGTCGCGCGCCGGGACAAAGGCCTTGATTTCGATGGTGGCGAGGCGATCCATGCGTAGGCTCCAAGAGAATGGCGAGCGATGACTATGCCGCTTTCGCCTTACCTCGGCTATTGACCCAGACGCCCTTCCAGACTTGCCGTGATAAATGATATGCACGCCGCCGCCAAGCGCTGCCTCGACGCCGCCGATCCGGCGGAAAAGCTGCGCCTGACCCACGCCGCGTGGCAGGCGCTGCAGGCCGGCGAGCTGGCGCCCGATGCCGGCGCGCCGGCGCCGCGGCCGATCGGTGCGCCGGGCCGCCCCGCGCGTCCCGTGCTGGTCTCGGCGCGGCAGGTGCCGCAGCGCGGACTGGGCACGGCGGAGGGACGCGCGGCGCTGGTGCACGCGGTGGCGCACATCGAGTTCAACGCGATCAACCTGGCGTGGGATGCGGTCTACCGCTTCCGCGGCATGCCGGCGGAGTACTACCGCGACTGGGCCAGTTGCGCGCACGACGAGGCGCGCCACTTCGCCCTGCTGAACGAGCGGCTGGCCGAACTCGGCCACGGCTACGGCGACTTCGATGCGCACAACGGCCTGTGGGAAATGGCCGAGAAGACCGCCCACCGCGACACCGCGCGCATGGCGCTGGTGCCGCGCGTGCTGGAGGCGCGCGGGCTGGACGTGACACCGGGCATGATCGAGCGCTTCAGCGGCGCGGGAGATCATCGGACGGTGGAGATCCTGCAACTGATCCTGCGCGAGGAGGTCGCCCACGTCGCCGCGGGCACGCGCTGGTTCCACTGGTGCTGCGCGCGCGACGGCATCGAGCCGCGCGCCGCCTTCATCGAGCTGCTGCGCACCTACATGGGCGCCACCCTGCGCGGTCCGTTCAATCGGCCGGCGCGATTGCAGGCGGGCTTCGACGAAGCGGAGATGGATCAGTTGGCCATGCTTGCCGCCAACGCTTGAGTGTTGCGTTACACCATCGTCGAGTCGCCGCTGGCGGTGGCCGCTCTTGCCCGCAGGCCCTGCCGGCGCAGGCTTTGCGCCACTTGGCATCACCGCCCAACCGTTTAGCAATCTGCAGCGGTGGGCAGCGGGCACAAAAAAGCCGGCGCGTGGCCGGCTTTTTCATCGAATTTTGGTCGGGGAGACAGGATTCGAACCTGCGACTTATACGTCCCGAACGTGATTTTGGGGCCTTTGGCATCAGTCACTTAGGCGCTAAGTCATTGATTCCACTGGTCGCGCAATTTCGCTTCATTTCGCGATAACATGGCATCTGCTGTTACCGTGCTGTTACGGGACTGAGGGCCATGGTCAAACAAGCCGTGAAGCTGTCGCCATTTGTCGTTGAGGGCGCCAAGCCAGCGACGTCGCCCTACCGGCTGTGGGACACGAAGGTCCCGCAATTGCATGTTCGCGTGCAGCCGTCCGGGGTGAAGACCTTCAACGTCCAATGGGACCGATCAACCACCCGCTCGCTGGGCAAGTGGCCGGCGGTCACTGTCGAGGCTGCGCGGGTGCGCGCCCGCCAACTGCTGGCCGAGGTCGACAAGGAAGGCGCCCCGCTGGCAGTGATCGAAAAGCGCAGCAACAAGCCGGGCACGTTTGGCGAGTTCATCCGCGAGCACTACGCGCCGCACGTCGAGGCGACCGCCAAGGCTGGCAAGGCCACCGTGGCGCTGATCAATAAGCACTTCGAATACCTGTACGACGAGCCGCTGACCGCGATCACGCGCGCGGAGTTCGACCGGTTCAAGGCCAAGCGCCTGCGGGCCGGCACCAACCCGGCGACCGTCAACCGCGACCTGGACCGCATCAAGGCGGCGCTATCCAAGGCCGTGGAGTGGGAGTTATTGGAGTCCAACCCGCTGCTGGGCGTGAAGCGCATCAAGCGCGAGATCGAGGAACGGGTGCGCTACCTGTCCACCGCTGAAGAGAAGGCGCTCAGGGCCACGCTGGAGCTGCGAGAGGCCCGTTTCAGGCAACGGCGGCTGTCGGGCAACGCCTGGCGCAAGGAACGGGGCAGGGAGCCGCTGGAACCCATCACGGGCTACGCCGACCACATCATGCCCATGACGCTGCTGGCGTTGAACACCGGCATGCGCCGGGGCGAGATCACGCAACTGACATGGGCGGACGTCGACCTGAAGGCCAAGCGCGTCACTGTGCGCGCCGGCTACGCCAAGAGCGGGAAGGCCCGACACATCCCGCTCAACAGCGAGGCGGTGGCGGTGCTGGAGCGGTGGAAGAAGCAGCAACCGGAAGGGCGCCTGTTCAACCTGATCTGCACGGCCAAGGCGTGGGGCCGACTCATGGAGAAAGCCGGCCTGGAAGACTTCCGGTTCCACGACCTGCGGCACACGTTCGCCAGCAAGCTGGTCATGGCGGGCGTGGACCTGAACACCGTGCGCGAGCTGCTGGGGCACGGCGACATCAAGATGACCCTGCGCTATGCGCACCTGGCCCCGGAGCACAAGGCCGCGGCGGTGGAGATGCTGGTGGGAGGTGCAAGGTGACCAGTTTCAGTAACGCCGCGAGAGAGTACATAGAACGGGGGTACGACGAAGCCTTCAATCAAAAGTTTGGCGACGCAAATAGAGCGGCGCCATTCTATTTAGAGGACCGGCAGTGGTTTATTTCCATGCTGGAATCTGCGGCGGAGAGTGCGGCGACTTTCCAGCCGCTAGAGGACCGCGGGCACAAGGACAGGCAGCGAGCGATGGACAAGCTGCAGACTGCCGCCGGAAAGCTGGTCGAGGCTTTCGAAGGGCTTGATTTGGATGCGCTTGCGTATCTCTACCGATGTGTCGCCGCCGTGGCTGCTGGGGAGGGTGAGGCTGACAAGCATTCCCCCATCAGCTACTTCATTGAAGCATGCGCTGAACGAGGACAGGTCGTCGGCGCGCTGGGTAAGGTGCATGCGGCGGCGATCTTGGCTTCGAAAACCCTGCCGAAATTGGACAAGGTGAACGCGCAAGCGTCTGTTGCGTGCTCAGTCGGTAACACCTTCCACATGCGGGGGCTTGACTTCCCTGTCTCCGACACCGGCTTTGCTGCGGATTGCTTGGCCGCGGTATTCGACTTGACCGGCTGGGAGAAAGGCAGCCTCAGGTACTGGATTCAGCGTGGCAGGGAGCATCCATGGTCGAGCTGGAACTTTTCCCATACCTCAATCTATGCCACCCCGAAAAAATGAGGCAGAAAAATGCCGCTTTTTTTCTGCCTGGCTTTTTGAGTGATCCAAAGGGGCGCCGCTAACAGCATTGCACTCACGCCGCCGCGCAACGTGGCGGAATAACGCAAAAGGTGAGTGCAATGCAGAAACTGAAACTATCCATGCAGGACATCGCCGAGCTGACCGGCGAGGCTCCGCCGCTGATCTATGCGGCCATCAACGCGGGCCACCTGAAAACGTTTCTGGTAGGACGTCGCCGGTTCGCAAGGCCGGCTGACGTGCAGGCCTGGGTGGACCACCTGCAGGCCGAATCGGACGCCGGGCGACCCGTTTGCTATCAGGCTCGCGCCAAGGTGACCGCATGAACGCCCGCGCCATGCTTCCCCGCGATCCTTCCAACATCGCGCGGGACATCATCGAAGCCTGCCGACGCCTGGGCGACCTGGGCGCCGCCGTGCAATACGGCGCCATCCGGCCGGACAGCGGCGAGATCGTGACCACGGTCGAGGGCCTGCAGCGGGTGCTGGTCGAATACCGCGTGGAGGTGCGCCAATGAGCGGCCTACAAAAGCAAAACCCGCCGAGCAGGGCGGGCTTTGCAACAGCAAGGCAGACCAAAGGCGGCGGGCTGC
Source organism: Dyella sp. KRB-257 (assembly GCF_049445995.1). NCBI lineage: Bacteria > Pseudomonadati > Pseudomonadota > Gammaproteobacteria > Lysobacterales > Rhodanobacteraceae > Dyella > Dyella sp. KRB-257. The sequence goes on from NZ_JBMSDZ010000009.1 coordinate 37,957, forward strand.
ATCGGCATCCTAGCATCAACGTCCGGCCGATCGAAAGGTTCCTGTCCGCCCACGAGGCGGCCACCGGCCACCATGCGCAACGGACCAGCAAGGGGGCGCGGATCACCTGTGCCGTGTGCGGTACGAAGTCCTACAAGGGCGCCGCCACCGAGGGGGATAACGGGACCGTCCTGCTGCACTTTTTCTGTGGGCATAGCGTGCAAGAGAACCTGCACGTCATCGGCCTGGAGATGGGCGACCTGTTCGTGCGGCGCGACCTGCGCACGATGACGCCGATCGAACGGAGCCAACTGCGGCAAGCGGCCATGCTTCCGCGCTGGCGGGCCGCCCTGGAGGTACTGACGCACGAGGCCGCCGTGGTGCTGATCGCAGCCAACAAGATGGGCGACGGTGAAGCGCTGGACGACGACGAGCTGACCCGCATGCGGGTGGCCGCCCTGAAGGTGTTCGACTGCGGCGAGGTGCTCAATGAACGCACCTGAACGCTACATCGATAGCTTCGACGACTGGGCCGACTGCGAGGCGCAGCGCCATCCGATCATCGAGGTGCCCACCGGTCCGCGGGTCGAGCTGATCGGCGCCGACCAACTGAAGCCCGAGGCGATCCGCTGGCTTTGGCCGGGCTGGCTGGCACGCGGCAAGTTGCATGTGCTCGCAGGTGCCCCCGGCACCGGCAAGACGACCCTGGCCATGGCGGTGGCCGCGGCTGTCAGTGCGAGCACGGCACTGCCTTCTGGCTGGAAGCCTCGCTGCGGTTCGGTGCTTATCTGGTCAGGCGAGGACGACCCACGCGACACGCTGGTGCCGCGCCTGATCGCCGCCGGCGCTGATCGCTCCCGCATCCACTTCGTGCGCGACACGATCGACGAGGGCGACTACCGCCGCCCGTTCGATCCATCGCGTGACGTGGCCATGCTCGCCATCGCGGCGAAGGGTATCAAGGACATCGCCCTGATCGTGGTGGATCCGCTGGTGTCGGCGGTCGGCGGCGACTCGCACAAGAACGCCGAAGTGCGTCGCGGCCTGGCTCCGCTGGTCGACCTGGCCGCCCGCCTGGACGCCGCGCTGCTGGGCATCACCCACTACAGCAAGGGCACTGGCGGACGTGAGCCCTTGGAGCGCGTGAGCGGCTCTTTGGCGTTCGGTGCACTGGCCCGCGTGGTCATGGGTACGGTCCGGCAGAAGGAGGGCGAGGACAGCACGCAGAACATGGTGCTGGCCCGCGCGAAGTCGAACATCGGCCCGGATGGTGGCGGCTACGCCTACGCCTTTGAGCAGACCGAGCTGCCCGGTTATGACGGCCTGATCGCCAGCCGCATTGTCTGGGGCTGTGAGCTGCAAGGGACAGCCCGCGAGCTGCTGGCCGAACCGGAAGCCCCCCGCGAGGACCGCGCAGCACCTGCACGCGACGGAGCCGCCGAGTTCTTGATGGAGTTGCTGCAGCCCGGTCCAGTGGCTACGGAGGAGATCAAGGCGGAAGCGAGGGACGCGGGTTTCACCTGGGCGACCGTTCGTCGAGCGAAGGAGGAGATCGGAGCGAAGTCGAGGAAAAACGGGTTTGAGGATTCTCGATGGTTCTGGGCTCTTCCTGACCCGAAGCCCGTCGAAGGTGCGCACCAAGGTGCTCACGCACCCCCGAACAAAAAACAGGTGAGCACCTTCGCATCTGATGAGCACCTTCGGTCAACCGTGCGGGTTCCCGAGGGTGTCGAAGATGCTCAATTTTCCGAAGGTGCTGAAGGTGCTCACCGCCAGAGTGACGTGAATCTTCGCGCACCTTCGGCGCACCGGGACCCGGGCGGTGGGAGGCTGGTGCTATGAACCCTATCGAGACACTGCTGCTGTGCTGGGCTGCCGGGCTGGTGCTGCACCGACAAGGCGGGGAGCTGATCGTGGACGGTATCCAGCCGGACACACCCCCGGAGCTGATCGATCTGCTACGCCAGCACAAGCGGGAGCTATTGGCCCTCGCGTCGGAGTGGCCCGACAACGAGGTGACGCGCTGAAGGTCGACGGTGCCGCTCTACGTGGGGTCGGGCTCCACCGGCAAGGGCGGCAAAAACTGGTGCACGGGTGCACGCATAGGGAATGCACCCGTGCACCAGTTATTTGTCATTGACAGTACCTATCGTTTCGGCTATATCCATAGGCAACTGCCGTGAGGCAGCTACTTCCCTGCAGACGGAGTGACAAACGATGAACCTTGCGAGTATTCGCGAGGCCAAGGCAAGCAAGGTGGCGGAGTGCCGCGCCTTGCTGGCCAAGGCCGAATCCGAGAAGCGTTCGCTCAACGCGGACGAATCGAAATCCTTCGACACCCTCAAGGTCGACATCGAGCGCCTGGAAGCGGACGAGACCCGGGCCGCGTTCATGGCCGAGGCCGAGCGCCGCATGGGCGGCGAGCCGGTGCAGGGTGACAAGAGCTTCGCCGACCTGGAGCGCAGCGTGTCCCTGCTGAGCGTGATCCGCGCCGGCATGGAAGGGCGCAGCCCGAGCGGGGCGGAAGCCGAATACCACGCCGAGGCGCAGCGCCGCAGTGGGCGCAGGGCGCAAGGCACCCTGGTGCCGCTGGCGGCACTGGAGAAGCGCGTCAACACGACCACCGGTGCCGGCGCGGTCGTCCCGACCGACCATCGCCCCGACCAGTACATCCAGCCGCTGCGCAACAAACTGCTGGCGCGCAAGCTGGGCGTGCGGGTGCTGTCCGGCCTGTCCGGTGACGTGTCCATCCCGAAGTTCGGTTCGGGCACCACCAGCGGCTGGGTGGCCGAGAACGGCGCCCTGAGCACGTCCGACATGAGCTTCGACTCGGTGGGCCTGACCCCCAAGCATGTTGGCGCCCTGTCGGAGATGAGCCGCCAGTTGATCCAGCAATCCAGCCCGGACGTCGAGCAGCTCCTGCGCGATGACCTGAGCTTCGGCATTGCGCAGGCGATCGACGCGGCGCTGATCATGGGCGGCGGCACGAATGAGCCGACCGGCATCCTGGCGACCAGCGGCATCCAGACCGCAAGCCTGGCCACGCTCACCTGGACCGCCGTCCTGGCGATGCTGGAGAAGCTGGACCTGGTGAACGCCACGGCGGCCAACTGGCTGACCAGCCCGAGGGTGCGGACCAAGCTTGCCAGCGTGCAGACGGCCGATGCGCTGCCTTTCCTGCTGACCCACGGCCGGGTGGCGGACATTCCGCTGTCGAGCACGAATCAGGTGCCCGAGAAGGCCGGCAGCCCCAATACCGGCCGCCTGATCCTGGGCGACTTCGCGCAGGCCATGCTGGGCATCTGGTCCGAGCTGGACATCCTGGTCAACCCGTACGATTCGACCGCCTACGCGCGCGGCGGCGTGCTGGTGCGGGCCATGGCCACCTGCGACGTCGCCGTGCGCCACCCCGAGGCGTTCGTGGTGGCCGATGATGTCGCCATCGCCTGAGGTTGAACGTCGGGCCGCCGCTGAGCTGCGCGCCAGCGGCCGGCGCCTGGTCGGCTACGTCGCCCGCTACGGCGTGGAGGCGCGCATCGGCACGTTCGTGGAAACGATCGCGCCGGGCGCCTTCACCCGTGCGCTGGCGTCCGGGGCGGACATCCTGGCGCTGGCCGACCACGACCCCAAGGCGGTGCTGGGCCGCACCAAGTCCGGCACGCTGACCTTGCGCGAGGATGCCGAGGGCCTGGCCTTCGAGCTGGCCCTGCCCGAGACGCAAGCGGGCCGTGATCTGCTGGCGCTGGCCGAACGCGGCGACCTGGGCGGCATGAGCTTCGGGTTCGTGGTGCCCGAGGGTGGCGACCACTGGAGCGGCAACACGCGCGAGCTGCGCAGCGTCGACCTGCACGAGGTGTCCGTGGTGCAGAGCTGGCCCGCCTACGAGCAGACCAGCGTGGCGGTGCGCTCGCGCCAGAGCGCCGATCACCTGGCGCTGCTGCGCCACTGGCTGGAGACCGTGCGATGAAATGGCCCTTCCGGCGCGAGACCCGCAGCGCCAGCATCGCCGACCCGACGACCGGGACACTGTTCGGCATCGGCCCGACCACCAGCGGGCAGATTGTCACGGCCGACACGGCCGAATCGCTGGCGGCGGTTTACGCCTGTGTGAGCACGATCGCCGAGACGATCGGCAGCCTGCCGCTGATCATCTACAAGCGCAGCGATACGGGCCGCGAACGCGCCCCCGAGCATGCGCTCTACAAGCTGCTGCACGATGCCCCCAATGGCATCCAGACGGCGCTGGAGTTTCGCGAGACGCTGACCGCGCACATGCTGCTGCGGGGCAACGGCTACGCCGAAGTCCTGTTCGACGGCGCCGGGCGCGTGCGGGAGCTGAAGCCGATCCACCCGACCCGCGTCACGGTCCTGAAGCTGGACAACGGCCGCCTGGCCTATGACGTGCAGGATGACAACGGCCGCATGCGCCGGCTGCTGCAGGAAGAGGTGCTCCACCTGCGCGATCGCAGCGACAACGGCCTGACCGGCAAGAGCCGCATCAGCGTGGCCCGCGAGTCCCTGGGGCTGGCCCTGGCCGAGCTGGAGCACGGCACGCGCACCTTCGCCAACGGCACCAAGCTGGCGGGTGCCCTGAAGCTGGCGGGTGTCATGGACCCGGACGCCATGGCTCGGCTGCGCACGTCCTGGGGCACGCAGTACGCGGGCGGCCCCAACGCCGGCAAGGTCGCGATCCTGGAAAGCGGCATGGAGTTCCAGCCCTTCAGCATGAGCCTGGAGGATGCCGAGTGGATCGCGGCCCGGCAGATGAGCGTGCAGGAAGTGGCCCGTCTGTTCCGGGTGCCGCCGGTCATGATCGGCGACCTGACACACGCCAACTACTCCAACTCCGTGGAGATGAACCGCTGGTTCGTCACGCACTCCCTGCGCCGCCACCTGGTCGCCTGGGAGCAGGCCATCAGCACGCAGCTACTGAGCGAGGATGGCCGCCGCACCTACTTCCCCGAGCACAACGTGGAAGGGCTGCTGCGCGGCGATAGCGCCAACCGTGCCGCGTTCTACAAGTCCGGCATCGAGGCTGGCTGGATGCTGCCGAGCGAGGCCCGCCAACTGGAAAACCTGCCTGCCGTGGAGGGAATCGACGATGCCAAGCAACCCAACCGGGCGTAACGCGGACCCGCGCCGAACGATCCCGCTCAACAGTGCGCGGTGGCAGAAGCTGCGCGCCAGCGTCCTGGCCCGCGAACCCCTGTGCCGGTACTGCGCACGCCGGGGCCAGAGCGTGCCGGCCACGGACGTGGACCATATCAGCGGCGACCCGAGCGACAACAGCCCGGACAACCTGCAGCCCCTGTGTCACGAGTGCCATAGCGAGAAGACCGCGCGTGACCAGCACTACATGGCCACGGGCGTCTGGCGTCCACTCAAGGGCTGCGACGTCAACGGCTGGCCGATGGACGAGCGCCACCCATGGAATGCCGACCCGAAATCACGGGGAACCGAGCGGCGTTAGACCGGGCGTTCCCCTTTCTTTCATTGCTAAGTGAGGCTTACATGACCCGCCCGAGGAATCCCCGCTCCGACAGCGCCGCAGCGGCCGTGCAGGCGGCGCAGAACATCGCCCTGGGACCCCTGCCGGTTCCGGCCCACATCACGCTCCCGGACGCCTGCACGCCGTTCTGGGAGGCGATCATGCGCAACCGACCCCGCCACCGGTGGAACGATGCCGACCTGGCCCACGCGGTGACCCTGGCGCGGGCGCAGTGCGACGTGCAACGGCTGCTGGTCGAGATCGCGGCCGAAGGCGATGTCATCGACGGCAAGCCCAACCCCAAGCACGTCATCGTCGAGCGGCTGATCAAGCGAGCGTCGGCGCTGTCGACCCTCTTGCACGTCCACGCCGAGGCCACGCAAGGCCGCGTGCAGAATCAGGGCAACACCCTGGAGCTGGAACGCGAAGCCGAGGCGGAAGCCGACCCCCTCATCCCCACGCTGCGCATCGTATCGTGAGCCGCGCCGCCCGCATCATCGAGTTCATCGAGCGCTACTGCCTGACGCCGGACGGCGCCAAGGTGGGGCAGCCGATGGTGCTGGCCGAGTTCCAGCGGCAATTCATCCGGGAGGTGTACGACAACCCGGCAGGCACGCGCCGCGCCTATCTGTCCATTTCCCGTAAGAATGGAAAAACGGGTCTGATTGCCGGCCTGCTGCTGGCGCACCTGGTCGGACCGGAGGCCAAGCAGAACGCGCAGATTGTGTCGGGCGCGATGAGTCGCGACCAAGCGGCGCTGGTGTTCAACCTGGCGGCCAAGATGGTGCAGCTCAACCCGAAGCTGGCATCCATCGTGCGCATCGTGCCGAGCGGCAAGCGGCTGATCGGGCTGCCGCTGAATACCGAGCTCCGGGCGCTGGCGGCGGACGGCAAGACCGCCCACGGCCTTTCCCCGGTGCTGGCGATCCTGGACGAGGCTGGGCAGGTACGCGGCCCGCGCAGCGAGTTCATCGACGCCATCGTGACCAGTCAGGGCGCGCACGCCGAACCGTTGCTGCTGGTCATCAGCACGCAAGCGGCCAGCGATGCGGACCTGTTGAGCGTCTGGCTTGACGATGCCCTGGCCAGCGAAGACCCGCGCATCGTGTGCCACCTGCACGCGGCGCCGGCCGGGTGCGAGCTGGACGACCGCGACGCCTGGCGAGCCGCCAACCCGGCGCTGGGCCTCTTCCGCGGCGAAGACGATCTGGCCGAGCAGATGAAGCAGGCCAAGCGCATGCCGAGCGCCGAGAACATGGCGCGCAACCTGCTGCTGAACCAGCGCGTGTCGACCGAATCCCCGTTCGTGAGCCCGGGCGTCTGGCGCGATAACGGCGCCGAACCGGAACCCTTCGACGGCCCGGTGTTCGCCGGCCTGGATCTGTCCGCCCGCTGCGACCTGACCGCCTTTGTCCTGGTGGGGAAAGTGGGCGACGTCTGGCAGGTACAGCCCTACTTCTGGGCGCCGGAACAGGGCCTGGCCGAGCGCGCACGCCGGGATCGCACCGACTACACCACTTGGGCGCGGCTAGGTTTCCTGCGCACCACGCCGGGCGCCAGCGTCGACTATGCCCACGTTGCCGCCGAACTCGCGGAGCTGACGGCCGCCCTGGACGTGCAGGCGATCGCCTACGACCGCTGGCGCATGGACGTCCTGCAGCGCGAATTGACCGCGCTGGGCGTCAGCCTGCCGCTGGTGCCGTTCGGGCAGGGCTACAAGGACATGGGGCCGGCCGTCGACGCACTGGAGGCGGAACTGGTCAACGGCCGCATGGCGCACGGCATGCACCCGGTGCTGACCCTGTGCGCCGCCAACGCCGTGGTGACCAAAGACCCGGCCGGCAGTCGCAAGCTGGACAAGAGCCGCGCCACCGGCCGCATTGACGGCATGGTGGCGTTGGCCATGGCGATGGGCGCCGCCCAGACCGCCGAGCCGATCCCCGCCAACCCCTACGCCGAACGCGGCTTCCTTTTCCTGTGAGGTGACCCCATGACCGAACCCGTATCCCTGGACGAAGCCAAACTGCACCTGCGCGTGGACGATACGGCAGACGACAGCCTGATCACTCCCCTGATCACGGCCGCCCGCGAGCACGTCGAGAAGTTCATCAAGCGCCCCGTGCCCTGGCAGGACGAAGCGGGCGCCGACGTGGCCGTGCCGGCATCCATCAAGGTGGCGATCCTGCTGATCGTGGGCGACCTGTACGCCAACCGCGAAGGGCAGTTCGTGGGCGTGGCCCGCGTCCACAACCCGACCCTGGACCGGCTGCTGTGGCCCTACCGCGAACTGGCGGTGGCGTGATGCGCGCCGGCAACCTGCGCCATTGGGTGACGATCGAGCATCGTGCATCGGTATAGACGTCCAAACGTATAAACGTATAAACGTTTAAGCGTATAAACGTTTAGGCGTATAAACGTTTAAGCGTATAAAAACGTCCAGAACGTGTTGTTCCGTGGTATCGCCTACACGATCAAGGCGGTGCTCAAGAGGGCACCTTCGACCGCAGGCTGATTCGACCGCATGCCGACCTTGGTCACCACGTCCACCCAATAGCTGCTGCGAGGAAAGGCGGCACGGGCTCGCAGCGAAAGAAGATTCCCGTCCGCCCCCGGCAAGCGGTGAGTGCTGGGGCATGAACAACCGCCGCAGCATGGGGCGGGGGTTTGCCCTTGCGGGCGCTTCCCCCTCGCTGACCATGTCGAAGCCCCGCCATGCCGTGCGCTGGCGGGGCTTTGTTTTTTGCTGTTACCACGCTGTTACCAACGAAAAAGGCCACCGGGGAAGGTGGCCTAAGTCATTGTTTTTCTTGGTCGGGGAGACAGGATTCGAACCTGCGACTTCTACGTCCCGAACGTAGCGCTCTACCAGGCTGAGCTACACCCCGTGGGAGCCGCGCATTCTAGCGATGCCCCTCGGTCTTGGCAACAGGGCAGGGTGCCGGGCAGGGTGCCGCGAGCGTCCGTGCGGCGGGGAGCCGCGCCGGCCATCTGCTAATCTTGCGGGCTGCCGATTCACGGCCATCCGTCACCGCAAAGTTAGAGGATCCCATGGCGCTTACCCCGGCCCGCACCATGCCCGGCGTGCTCGAGCTGCTGCCGCTCGACCAGATCGCGTTCCAGCGCATGCTCGACACGATCCGCCGCAACTACGAGCGCTTCGGCTTCCTGCCGATCGAGACCCCGGTGATCGAATACTCCGACGTGCTGCTGACCAAGACCGGCGGCGAGACCGAGCGCCAGGTGTATTTCGTGCAGTCCACCGGCGCGCTCAACGCCGAGAAGGACGCCGACGGGGTTCCCGAGCTGGCGTTGCGCTTCGACCTCACCGTGCCGCTGGCCCGCTATGTCGCCGAGCACGAGCGCGAGCTCAGCTTCCCGTTCCGCCGCTACCAGATGCAGCGCGTGTACCGCGGCGAGCGCGCCCAGCGCGGCCGCTTCCGCGAGTTCTACCAGTGCGACATCGACGTGATCGGCAAGGACAGCCTGTCGATCCGCTACGACGCCGAGGTGCCGGCGGTGATCTACAGCGTGTTCCGCGAGCTCAACGTGGGCGCGTTCACCATCCAGCTCAACAACCGCAAGCTGATGCGCGGCTACTTCGAGAAGCTCGGCATCGCCGACGCCGAGCAGCAGATGCTGGTGCTGCGCGAGGTGGACAAGCTGGACAAGCGCGGCGCCGACTACGTGCGCGACGCGCTCACCGGCGAGGCGTTCGGCCTCAGCGCCGAGGTGGCCAACCAGATTCTCGCCTTCGTGCAGCTGCGCTCCACCTCGCTGCAGGATGCGTACGACAAGCTCGATGCGCTGGGCCAGGGCCCCGAAGCGATGGAGCAGGGCCGCGCCGAACTGAAGGAAGTGCTGGGCCTGATCCACGCCTTCGGCGTGCCGGAGACGCACTACGCGCTCAACCTCTCGATCGCCCGCGGCCTGGATTACTACACCGGCACCGTCTACGAGACCACGCTCAACGACCACCCGCAGATCGGCTCGGTCTGCTCCGGCGGCCGCTACGAGAACCTGGCCGGGCAGTACACCAGGTCGCACCTGCCGGGCGTGGGCATCTCGATCGGCCTGACCCGCCTGTACTGGCAACTGCGCGACGCCGGCCTGGTCAACACCGCGCAGAGCACGGTGGACGTGCTGGTGACGCAGATGGACGAGGCGCAGCTGCCCGCCTATCTGGCAGTGGCCAGCGAACTGCGCAGCGCCGGCATCGCCACCGAGGTGGTGCTGGAGGCCGGCAAGCTCGGCAAGCAGTTCAAGTACGCCGACCGCGCCGGCATCCGCTTCGTGCTGGTGCTGGGCGAAGACGAGCTGGCCAAGGGCGTGGTGACGGTGAAGGACCTGCGCCGCGAGGACCAGTTCGAGGTGGCGCGCGGGGAGTTGATCAAGGCGTTGCGGGTTGAGCTGGAGCAGGCGGCGGTGATGGGGTGAGGGGCGATGGCTCTGGGGCGTCGTGCCGAGCCGGCCCGCGCCGTCATTCCAAAACCCTCCTCGCCGTCATTCCCGCGCAAGCGGGAATCCATCTTGCTCTTGCCGCCAAAGGCGAAAATGGATGACCAGACATTCGTCTGTTGAGAGCCCCGCTTGCGCGGGAATGACGTGAGGATAGATGGAGCGATCGCCGTCAATCGATCGCCAAGCAATAAGCCACAACCATAAGAAGACACGGATGCCTTCCAAACAACCGGCCGTCTACATCATGGCCAGCGGCGAGCGCGGCACCCTTTACATCGGTGTGACCGGCGACCTGAAGCGGCGCGCATGGGAACACCGCGAAGGGGTGGTCGAAGGATTCACCCATCGCTACGGCATCAAGCATCTGGTCTGGTTCGAGCTCAACGCTGATTTTCCCGCAGCGATCATGCGCGAGAAGCAACTCAAGAAGTGGAATCGACTCTGGAAGCTTGAGCTGATCGAGAGCGTCAATCCACGCTGGCGCGACCTCTGGAGCGACATTCTGGATTAGCAGATGTCTGGTACCTGACTCGGCAGAATAGTAAGCAGCGAGCGAGTGCGCCCCGGGCGCCGCGCAGCAATCAACACCTTGGAGCGTTCCGTGAGCCACACCATCACCCTGGACGGCAGCAGCCTCACCCGCAAGCAACTGGTTGCCGTCGCCCGCGGCGGCGCGTCGGTGCAGCTGGATCCGAACCAGCTCGCACGCGTGCAGCGCGCGGCGGATTTTCTCGCCGAGAAGGTGAGCTGCGGCGAGCCGACCTATGGCGTCACCACCGGCTTCGGCTCCAACGCCGACAAGCTGCTCGGCGCCCACCGCCTGCGCGACGAGCTGCCGGGCGGCAACCCGCACCAGCCCGAAGGCACGCTGCTGGACGAACTGCAGCACAACCTGATCATCACCCACGCCGTGTGCGTGGGCAGGCCGTTTGCCGAGGACGTGGTGCGGGCGATGCTGGTGATCCGCATCAACACGCTGATGCGCGGCCATTCCGGCATCCGCGTGTCCACGCTTCAAGCGCTCACCGCCATGCTCAACGCCGGCATCGTGCCGGTGGTGCCGGAGAAGGGCTCGGTCGGGGCCAGCGGCGATCTGGCGCCGCTGTCGCACCTGGCGATCGTGCTGCTCGGTGGTGGTGAAGCTTTCTACCGGGGCGAGCGCATGCCCGGCGCCGAGGCGCTCAGGCGGGCGGGGCTGGAGCCGATCCGGCTGTCGTTCAAGGAAGGTCTGGCGCTGAACAACGGCACCGCGCAGATGCTGGCCACCGGTGCGCTGGCGCTGGACACGCTCGAGCGCCTGCTCGACACCGCCGACCTCGCCGCGGCGATGACGCTGGATGCCTTCGCCGGCCGCAGCGGCGCGCTGCGCCAGGAGGTCCACGCGCTGCGCCCGCATCCGGGGCAGGTGGAGACGGCCGCGCGGGTGCGCGAGCTGCTGGAAGGCTCGACCCTGGTCGACATTCCCTACCACCTGGTGCCGCGCTTCCGGCAGTGGACGTCCGATGCGTGGAGCACGCCGGAAGACCAGTCGCTCAGCTTCGACATCGCATGGGAATGGGTGCCGGCCAACCAGCGCCACGGCCGCGAGGCGTTCTACAGTCGCTTCCTGCCGTTCAAGGGCGGCAAGAAGCACCAGCCGCAGGACGCCTACTCGCTGCGCTGCATGCCGCAGGTGCACGGCGCGGTGCGCGACGCCTGGGCGCAGGCCTGCCGGGTGTTCGACATCGAGTTGAACGCAGTCACCGACAACCCGCTGATCTTCCCCGACAACGAGGCCGCACAGTTCATCGAGGAGCAGGTGATCTCGGCCGGCCACTTCCACGGCATGCCGCTGGCGCTGGCGATGAGCTACGTGAAGGCGGCGATCCCGGTGCTGGCCTCGATCTCCGAGCGCCGGCTCGCCAAGCTGGTGGATCCGGCCACCAACGACGGCCTGCCGGCCTTCCTCACCGGCAACGAGGACGCCACCGATTCGGGCTTCATGATCGTGCAGTACACCGCCGCGGCGCTGGTCAACGACCTGGCCACGCGGGCGCATCCGGCCAGCGTGTACTCGGTGCCGACCAGCGCCAACGCCGAGGACCACGTGTCGATGGGCGCCAACGAGGCGCGCCACGTGCTGGAGATGTGCGAGGACCTCGGCCACGTGCTGGCACTGGAGCTGTACACCGCCGCGCAGGCGCTGGACTACCGCCAGGAAATGCTCAACGCCGCGCGCCGACTGGCCGCCCGCGGCGACTGGCGCGCGCTGGCCGCCAAGATCACCAACGCGCCGCGCGAGGACAGCCCGCACCACGCGCAGTTCGTCGACGAGGTGAAGGCGCTCACCGCAGCGCTGGCCGAGGTGGGCGACTACCATGCCGGCGCCGCCGTGCGCCGCGCGCACGAGCGCCTGCGCCAGCACATCGGCTTCATGCACCGCGACCGCGCGATGGACGGCGACGTGCGCTCGGTGTGCGAGCTGGTTGCCCACGGCGCCTTGCTGGACGGCGCGTCCTGAGGCGGCGCCCGGTTATCCTGTGGTGCTGATTTCCCCGGTGCGCCGCCCGGCGCGCCGCCCGATTGCGGAGTTTTCGATGAGCCTGATCCAGACCCCCGTTTCCTTCGGCGAGCTGATCGACAAGATCACCATCCTGGAGATCAAGTCGCAGCAGATCCGCGACCCGGCCAAGCTGGTCAACGTGCGCACCGAGCTGGACCTGCTCAACGCCACCTGGGCCGCGCATCCGGCCTCGCACACCGACATCGCCGACGCGCGCGGGCGCCTGCTGGCGGTGAACCAGGCGCTGTGGGACATCGAGGACCGCATCCGCCTGAAGGAAAAGGCGCAGGCCTTCGATGCCGAGTTCATCGAGCTGGCCCGTGCGGTGTACTTCCGCAACGACGAGCGCGCCGCGGTGAAGCGCGAGATCAACCTCAAGCTCGGCTCGCAGCTGGTGGAAGAGAAGTCCTATCAGGATTACCGGGCTTCCTGATCCGGGCGTTGCCGCACCTTCGCAGGAGCCCACCCTGTGGGCGACAAGAACCGGCTGCGGCAGCGGGCGTCCGGTCGCGCACAGGGTGCGCTCCTACGCGCGGTTGGGCGGTTTGCGCAGGGATGTGCGGCCTCTCCTGTAGGAGCCCACCCTGTGGGCGACGAGATGTAGCTGCGGCAGCGGGCGTCCGGTCGCGCACAGGGTGCGCTCCTACAGGCGGCGGTGGGGTCAGAAGCCGCGCGCCGCGGCGAACGCCTCGAAGCGCTCGATCACATCGTCCACCGTGATCAGGTCCATCACGCCGGGTTTCTCGATCTTCGCGCCCCAGGCCAGCTCGCTGGCCGGCTTGCCGAGAAACCGGCGTGCGGCGTCGTCGTAGCGGTTCACGCACCAGCGGCGGTCGGAGTAGGGGCCGGAGCGATCCGGGTTGCTGGCCGCGTGCAGGCCGAGCACCTTGGTGTCCACCGCGTTGGCCATGTGCATCGGGCCGGAGTCCGGCGTCAGCAGCAGCTGCGCGCGGGCGAACAGCGCGAGCGCCCGCTTGAGCGTGTCCTTGCCGGTGAGGTCGAGCGGTGCATGCCTGCCGGCGGCGAGCACGGCATCGGCCATCGCGCGCTCCTGCGGGGACGGTCCGCCGACCAGCGCCACGCGCCAACCCTTGTCCATCGCGTGGTCGATCACCGCCGCGTAACGCTCGGCGCGCCAGTTGCGCAGCGCGTGACTGGAGGTGGGGCTTACCAGCAGCGTGGGGCGTTCGCCGGGCAGCTGCTGCTGCGCCCACTCGCGGTCCGCATCCGGGATGGGAATGTCCCAGCGCACCTGGGTCTGCTTCAGGCCCAGCGGCTCGCAGAAGCTGCCGATGGCATCGAGCACGTGCTCGCCGCTGCGCGCGGGGATGCGCTCGTTGACCACCAGGCTGTGCAGATCCTTCGAGCGTGCACGGTCGTAGCCGATGCGCCGTTCGGCACGGATGCCCAGACTGAGCAGGTTGGAACGCAGCGCCACCTGCATCTGCAGCAGGGCGTCGAAGCGCTCGCCCTTGAGCGCGGCATGCACCGCGCGGATGCCGGCGCGGCCCGCGCCCTTGTCGAAGGTGACGAAGCGCACGCCCGGCAGGTCGCCCACCAGGCGGCGTTCCAGCTTGCCGACGATCCAGGTGAGTGCGGCCTGCGGCAGCGCCTGCTGCAGGGTGCGCACCAGCGGCACGACATGGGTCACGTCGCCGATGGCGGAGGTGCGCAGCAGGCAGATCGAGGCGGGTGCGGGCATCGGCTTGGGCTGGGGCGGCTTGGGCTAGATCGGCTTGGGCTAGAATCGGCGGGCCATGAATGCAGACAGCGCGCCAGACATGCCGGGCACGATCGTGCGGGAACAGCTCCGCCGGAATGCGGAAGGCGTGATTCTGTTCGACCCCGGGGTGTCGCCACAAGTCGACCACGACTGGTTCGACCCCGATCACTGGCGTCGCCACGGCGTGCTGCAGGCGCAGCCGGGCGGACGCGGCGGCGTGGCGGTGATCGACACGCCCGTCGGCGAATGCGTGCTGCGGCACTACCGCCGTGGCGGCACGGTGGCCGTGCTGATGGGCGATCGCTACCTGTGGACCGGCGCCTCGCGCACGCGCTGCTTCGCCGAGTTCCGCCTGCTGCAGGCGCTGGGCCGGCTCGGCCTGCCGGCACCCGCGCCGGTGGCGGTGCGCTATCGCCGCCGCGGCCTGTGGTACAGCGCGGACCTGATCACCCGGCGCATCGCCCGCAGCGAGACGCTGGCCGACCGCATGACGGTGGTCGGCATCGCCCGCGAACTGGCCGAGGAGGTGGGCGCGCTGGTGGCGCGTTTTCATCGCGAGGGTGTCTGGCATGCCGACCTCAATGCGCACAACGTGCTGATCGCGCCGGACGGTCTGTACCTGATCGATTTCGACCGCGGCCGCTTGCGCGTACCGGCCGACGGCTGGCGGCAGGCCAACCTGCAGCGCCTGCGCCGCTCGCTGATCAAGCTCGGTGCCGCCGAAGGCCGCGAGGAAGCCTTCGATCGCGACGTGTGGGCCGCGGTGCTGCGCGGTTACGAACGGATCCTCGGCGCATGAGTTGGGCGCTGCATTTCCTCGGCACGGGGGCGGCGCATGCGGTGGAGCTGGGCTCGTCCGCGGTGGTGGTGGAGCGCGACGGCGCGCCGCTGCTGCTGATCGACTGCGGCCCCGACACGCTGGACCGCTACCACGCCGCCTACGGTGGCGTGCCGCCCGCGCTGTACATCACGCACACGCACATGGATCACGTGGCGGGGCTGGAGCGGCTGTTCTTCAAGCTGTGGTTCGATCCGGCGCGCCGCGGACGCGTGCCGGTGTTCCTGCACGCCGAACTGCTGCCGTGGCTGCAGATGCGCGTGGCCGACTACCCCGGTGCCCTGGCCGAGGGCGGGGCGAACTTCTGGGAGGCGTTCCAGCTGGTCCCGTGCACCCGCGGCTTCTGGCTGGACGGTTACTGGTTCGACGTGTTCGGCACGCGCCACCACCGGCCTGGCACCTCATTCGGCGTGGCCCTGCACGGCAGCTTCGTCTACACCGGCGATACCCGGCCGATCCCCGAGATGCTCGCGCTGCACGCCGTCGGCGACGCGCGGGTGGCGCACGACTGCGGCATGCTGGGCAATCCCTCGCACACCGGCATCGACGATATCGAACGCGAATACGATGCCGCGCTGCGCGCCCGGCTGGTGCTTTACCACTATGCCAGCGCTGCCGATGGCGACGCGCTGGCCGCGCGTGGCTACGCCGTGGCGCGGGCCGGCGAGCGTCTCGCCCTGGCCACCCCGCCGCCGGTGCGTGCCGACGCGGGCTGAACCTCGCCGCGCTGAACCTCGCCGTGCTTGTCTCGTTCAGGGCCTGCCGCTATTCTTCCGCCTCTTTGCCGGGCCGAACCATCCCGCCCGGTGCGGATGGTTGCAGTAAAGGTTTTGCGTGCGGAGAGGTGTCCGAGTGGTTGAAGGAGCACGCCTGGAAAGTGTGTATACGGCTTATCCCCGTATCGCGGGTTCGAATCCCGCCCTCTCCGCCAATTGAGGTGCGCGACAGCCAAACGCTGGCGCAAAGTTGAAAGTTCGCCGATTCGATCGGCGAGCGAGGGCCCAACAGCCCACGTCTATGGTGGCCCCGTCGGTCCCCCCGCGACGATAGTCCGCAAACCCCGCCAGGTCCGGAAGGAAGCAACGGTAGTGGATGATTCGGGTGCCGGGGTGTGGCTGGCGGGGCCGCCACCTTTTCGGGGTCGCCTCGTGCGCCGCGTGCTTCGGCGTTTCGATCCCGCGACCATGACGACGGCTGACTTGCCGGCGTCGACTTGGCACAATCGGGACTCGCCCCAAGATCAGTCGACCCATCGCTCGTCGCGCCGGCGTTCCGCCGCCGCCTGCGCCGGGTATCGACACCGCAGCGGGCGGCGGCCCGCATCCGCGGGCGGCGCATGAACGTCACGAGCAGGCTTTAACGCATGTCTTATCAGGTCCTCGCGCGCAAGTGGCGCCCCCGCAAGTTCGCCGAGCTGGTGGGGCAGGAGCACGTGGTGCGCGCGCTGACCAACGCGCTCGACACCGGCCGCATGCACCACGCCTACCTGTTCACTGGCACCCGGGGGGTGGGCAAGACGACGATCGCGCGCATCTTCGCCAAATCGCTCAACTGCGAACGCGGCGAGTCGGCCGACCCGTGTGGTGAGTGCTCGGTCTGCACGGCGGTCGACGCGGGGCGCTTTGTCGACTTGCTGGAGATCGACGCGGCCAGCAATACCGGCGTGGACGACGTGCGCGAGGTGATCGAGAACGCGCAGTACGCACCCTCGCGCGGCCGCTTCAAGGTGTACCTGGTGGACGAGGTGCACATGCTGTCCAAGCCGGCCTTCAACGCGCTGCTGAAGACGCTGGAGGAGCCGCCGCCGCACGTGAAGTTCCTGCTCGCCACCACCGACCCGCAGAAGCTGCCGGTGACGGTGCTGTCGCGCTGCCTGAAGTTCAACCTCAAGCGCCTGCTGCCGGAGCAGATCTCCGGACAGATGCGGCACATCCTCGCCGCCGAGAACATCGCCTACGAGGACGCGGCCATCGTCGAGCTGGCGCGCGGCGCCGACGGCTCGCTGCGCGACGGCCTGTCGCTGCTGGATCAGGCGATCGCCTACGGCGGCGGCGCGCTCAAGGCCGACGACGTGCGCGCCATGCTCGGCAGCGTGGCGCGCGGCCAGGTGCTGGGCCTGCTGCAGGCGCTGGCGGCCGGGCAGGGCGAGGCGCTGATGCTTGAGTGCGCGCGCATCGCCTCCTACTCGCCCGATTTCGGCGGTGTGCTCGACGACGTCGCCGCGGTGCTTCATCGCATCCAGTTGATGCAGCTGGTGCCGGGCTATCGGCCCGAGTCCGGCGACGACAGCGCCGCCGCGGAACTGGCCGAGCTGGCGAGCCAGTTCGCGCCGGAAGACGTGCAGCTGTACTACCAGATCGCCACCACCGGCCGCCGCGACCTCACACTCGCCCCGGATGCGCGCACCGGCTTCGAGATGGCCGTGCTGCGCATGCTGGCGTTCCGTCCCGGCGAGACGTCCGACGGCGCGGCGCCGTCGGTGCGCTCGGCGCCGGCGCGGGTGGCGCCGGCCGCGGCTTCGGTGTCCAGCGCGGTGCGGCCGCCGATGGAACGCCCGCCCGCCGCGCCGACGGTGGCGGCACCCCCGGCTGCGCCGGTCGAACGCGCAGTCGTCGCACCGGCCCCCGCGCCAGCAGCAGCGCCGCCGCGCGCCGCGGTGCCGCTCGATGCGCGCGGCCTGCCGGACTGGGCCGCGCTGATCGACCAGGCCGGCCTGCGCGGTCCGCTCGGCCAGCTGGCGCAGAACGCGGCCCTGCGCGAACGCGACGGCCAGACGCTGACCCTGGTGCTGCAGGCATCGCACATGCACCTGGCGGTGGAGCCGATGGTGAGCCAGATGGAGGAGCAGGTCGGGCGGGCGCTGGGCGAGCGCATCCGCCTGCGCTTCGTCAGCGACGCCAGCGCGGCCAGCCATACGCCGGCGGCACGGGCGGCCGAGGCGCGCGGCGCCGCGCAGGCGCGCGCGGAACAGTCCATCGAGGACGACCCCCTGGTGCAGGCGTTGAAGCGCGACTTCGGCGCCCGCGTGGTACCGCAATCCATCAAGCCCATGTCGGGCTGAGCACACATCGGAGTACACCCATGAGAGGACAGATCGGCCAGCTCATGCAGCAGGCCCAGCGCATGCAGGAAGACATGAAGCGCGCGCAGGAGGAACTGGCGCGGATGGAAGTCACCGGCAGCGCCGGCGGCGGCCTGGTGACCGTGGTGATGACCGGTGCGCACGAAGTGCGTCGCGTGCAGATCGACCGCCAGCTGTTCGCCGACGATCCGGAGATGGCCGAGGATCTGGTGGCTGCGGCGATGAACGACGCGGTCAACAAGGTCGCGGCGGCGAGCAAGGACCGCCTCGGCGGGGTCACCGCCGGGATGAACCTGCCGCCCGGCTTCAAGATGCCGTTTTGAGGGTCGGGAATCGGAAATCGGGAGCCGAGAATCGAGTCGGCTTGTGAGTTGAGGTGCTTCCGAACGATTTCCCCGGATACGGGCGTGCCGATGGCGATGAAGCGATAGCGTGGTGGCTTCGACCTTGGACCATAGATCGTCAAACGCCCCTTCCCAGCGTGCCGTCATTCCCGCGAAAGCGGGAATCCACTGGCCCTGGATGTTGAAGAGCACCGTGGATTCCCGCTTTCGCGGGAATGACGCTGAGGACCTGCCAAGTGGAGGTGGGCCCCGGCCAACGTCAACCCTCATGCGATGAAGCTGCAGTATTTCCGACTCCCGACTCCCCATTCTCGATTTTCCATTCTCGATTTCCCATTTCCTCCTCAACAAATGTCCAGCTCCCCCCTCCTGGCCGAACTCATCGACGCGCTGCGCTGCCTGCCCGGCGTGGGCGCGAAGAGTGCGCAGCGCATGGCCTTCCACCTGCTCGAGCGCGAACGCGAGCGCGGCCTGAAGCTGGCCGGTGCGCTGGAGCAGGCGATGCAGCGCATCGGCAACTGCAGCCGCTGCCGCAATTTCAGCGAGGATGCGGTGTGCCCGCTGTGCGCCAGCGCCAGCCGCGACCGCCATGTGCTGTGCGTGGTCGAATCGCCCACGGATCTTGCCGCGGTCGAGCAGGCCACCGGCTACCGCGGGCAGTACTTCGTGCTGCTCGGCCGGCTGTCGCCGCTGGATGGCCTGGGTCCGCGCGAGCTGGGCCTGCATCTGCTGACCGAGCGGCTGGCCGAGGGCGAGGTGGAGGAACTGATCATCGCCACCAGCCCCACGGTGGAGGGCGAGGCCACCTCGCACTATCTTGCCCAGCTCGCCCGCGCCGGCGGCGTGCGGGCCACCCGGCTGGCGCATGGCGTGCCGCTGGGCGGTGAGCTGGAATACGTCGATCGCGGCACGCTGGCGCACGCCTTCGGCAGCCGCCAGGCGCTGGAGTGAGTCGATGACGCCCGAGC
This sequence comes from Dyella sp. KRB-257, assembly GCF_049445995.1. Lineage (NCBI taxonomy): Bacteria > Pseudomonadati > Pseudomonadota > Gammaproteobacteria > Lysobacterales > Rhodanobacteraceae > Dyella > Dyella sp. KRB-257. Next base: position 57,379 of record NZ_JBMSDZ010000009.1, read on the forward strand.
TTTCGCTGGCGATTCCCGGCGAGGATGAGTACCTCGCGCTGCGCAGTGCCGCCGGGCTCAGCACCATGACACCCGAAGGTGCGCGGCTCGGCCTGCCGGCCAGTTGGTGCTCGGTTTGCCTGCGCCATGCCGGCGAACTGGTCGGCATGGGGCGCGTGGTGGGTGACGGCGGCCTGTTCCTGTTCGTGGTCGACATCGCGGTGGCGCCGGCGTGGCAGCGCCAGGGGCTGGGGCGGCGCATCATGCAGGCGCTGATGGACGAGGTGCACGCACGTGCGCCGGCGCGCGCGATGGTTGGCCTGATCGCCGACGGCACGGCACACCGGCTTTACGAGAAATTCGGCTTCAAGCGGGTGGCGCCGGGGGCGCACGGCATGTTGCTGCGGCTTTGAACGAACGGGGAGTCACACCATGGGCGACACCATTTTCGGCAAGATCATCCGGCGCGAGATTCCCGCCGACATCGTCTACGAGGACGACGACGTGCTCGCCTTCCGCGACCTCAATCCGCAGGCGCCGGTGCACGTGCTGTTCATTCCGAAGCAGCCGATCGCCACGCTCAACGACGCCACGCCCGAGGACGCGGCCCTGCTCGGCAAGGTGCTGCTGGCCGCCGCGGACTACGCCAGGCAGGAGGGTTTCGCCCAGGACGGCTACCGCACGGTGATCAACTGCAATACCCACGGTGGGCAAACGGTCTACCACCTGCACGTGCACCTGCTGGCGGGGCGCAGGCTGAGCTGGCCGCCCGGCTGATCCACGCTCCCGGCAACGCATGAAAAAACGCCGGCGCGAGGCCGGCGTTTTGCTGTGCGCAGGGCTTACTTCTTGGGTGGGGGCGGCGGTGCCGGCACCACGATGACCCGCGGCTGGTACCAGTAGGGATTGCCCCAGTAGCCCGGTCCCCACGGGCCGAAGCCCGGACCCCAGAACGGGTCGTAGAAGCCCGGCGGATAATGGACCACCGCCGGGCGGCGCGGCCACAGGTAGACCACGTCGGCCTCCACGCGCGGATAGGCGTAGTCGAAATCGCCCACCTTCTGCGACACGATGCCATGCAGGGTGCCGGTGACGGTCACCTCGCGCCCGCGGGTGAACACTTCCGGATCGTAGAAGCCGGCGCGGCACGCCACGAAGCGCCCCTGCGTCTTGTCGTCGCCGCTGCGGGCCGAGCGCGGGCGGGCCTGCGAATCCAGCGGGCGCGACAGCAGGTAGAAGCAGGTCTGCTGCGGACCCGGCTCGGTCTTGATGATCTCGCCGCCCCAGCGCACGCGGGTGCCGCCGGCACCGCCCTGCTGGGCGCTGGCGGTGGAGATGTCGGTATAGGTGCCTTCCAGCGGCTTGGGTACCGTGGCGCAGGCGGCGAGCAGGGCGACGGCCGAAGCCAGCGTGATCGATCGGTAGACGGACATGGGTTTCTCCAGCTCAGGACGATGGCCGTGCCATCGCGTCGGCTTCATTGGACCACGCGCGGCAGGTGAAAATCCCGCACCGCGCGTCGAAAGGCCCGCAGCGATTCACGGGACGGTTCGGTTTCGCCGTAACGCAGCTGCAGGTACTGCTCCATCAGCCGCAACAACGTGTCGCGCTGCCCGGGCAGGGCACGTGCGGCGCGCTGCAGGTAGTGCCGTGGCCCTTCGCCGCGCCGCCGCACCACCCCCGCCTTGCCGAGCCGGCGTTCCAGTCGTCGCAGGCCGGCCAGTGCCGGGTCGACGCGCACCCGCCGCGCCATCGCCCAGGCCAGGCCGATCGAGGCGAACAGCACGCTGCCCAGCACCAGCAGCAGGGTCAGCATCTGCGTATCGGTCTGTTGCACGCCGAACGGCGTGAGCAGGCCGCGCTGGCGCAGCGCATCGAAACCGATAACGCCCTTGTCCCACCAGCGGTTGACGATGTCCCAGCGATTGCGCAGGCCCTGCAGCCAGGCGTCCTGGTACCAGGGGCGATCGCTTCCGCCGGCCGCCGCCGCGGCGCCGAGGCTGACCCGCTCGGGCCGCACGGCCGCGGTGGGGTCCACGCGCACCCAGCCGCGCCCGGCCATCCACACTTCGCTCCAGGCGTGCGCGTCGGACTGGCGCACCAGCAGGTAGTTGCCGAACCTGTTCCAGAAGCCGCCCTGGTAACCGGTGACCACACGCGCCGGCACGCCGGCTGCGCGCATCAGCACGGTGAAGGCCGAGGCGTAGTGCTCGCAGAAGCCTTCGCGCGTGGCGAACAGGAAATCGTCCATGGCGTCGCGGCCCAGTGGCGCCGGCGTCAGCGTGTAGCTGAAGCCGCCGTCGTGGAACAGATCCAGCGCGGCGCGCACGATGGCGGCGGTGTCGTCGCCGTGGCGCGCGCGCCACTGCCGGCCCAGCGCGAGGGTGCGGGGGTTGAAGCCCGCCGGCAGTTGCAGCGACGCGCGGTGGTTGCGCTCCAGCGTGGGCTGCAGCCGATAGCGCAGCGCGGAGGTGAGGTGGTAGGTGAGCGTGTCGTTGACCGGCCGCGCGCGCATCAGCGTGCGTTCGCGCCGCAGCTCGGCGCCATCCACGGTTTGCAGCGGCACGTCGAGTGCGGGCAGCACGCGCTGGCCGGTGGGCAGCAGGGTCACGGTGTAGCCGATGGAATCGGCCGGCTCCATCGGCTCGGCCGGGCGGTGGGCGATGTCCACGGCGTGCCAGCTGCTGCCGTCGTAGTTCCACATCACGTAGGCGCGGAAATACAGCGACGCACGTGGCGGCATCGGGCCATCGAAGGCGACGCGCATGGCCGGGCTGTCGTCGATCAGCAGCTCGGTCATCGCACCGGGCGACATCTCGCTGCTCAGGCCGGTGCGCGCTTCGTCCCGCGGCGGCGCACCCCACAGCGGCGAGCTCAGCCGCGGCACCAGCACAAAGGCGAACAGGGTCAGCGGCAGCGAGGCGGTCAGCAGCACCAGGCCCGGCAGCAGCTGGCGCGGCAGACTGGCCGGCACGCGCGCCGGTTCCAGCGCGCGCAGTGCGGCAAAGGCCGGCAGCAGGCCGATCGCCACGCCGATCGTGATGAGCAGGCTCTGGTCGAACAGCAGCGCCGCCATCAGCGCGAAGCAGGCGAACGCGATGCCGACCCGCGCGTCGCGCGGCGTCTCGCTTTCCAGCAGCTTGAGCACCAGCAGGCCCACCGCCAGCGCCGAGCCGGGCGCGCGGCCGAACACCGTGCCGTAGGTGGTCAGGATCGCCAGCGTGAGCAGGGCGATCAGCGGCAGCTTGAGCCACGCGGCCGCCTTGCCCGGTTGCCGCCGACGCTGCCACCAGCGCAATGCCAGCACACCGCCGAGGCCGCCGCTGAGCCACCACGGCAGATGCGGCGCGTGCAGCGTCAGCACGCCGAGCATGGTGAGCGCCAGGAAGTCGAAGCTGCGCCGCTCGATCGGCGCCGGCGCCTCGGATCGGCGCAGCAGTCGCGCCAGCCAGTTCACGGCAACAGCGCCAGCGCGCTCATGCAGCGTGCGTAGTGGTCGGCGCCGCTGCCCGCGGCGATCTCCTGGGTGGGCAGCCACAGGCTGTAGCGACGGCGCTGGGCGTGCGCCTCGCCGACCCAGCGGGCGAGGCGTGCGATGCGCGATTCGCTGTCGAGATGGCCGAGTTGGCGCCAGTCCAGCCGCCACTCCTCGTGCGACTGCGGTTGCTCGAAGTCCTTCACCAGCAGGCCCTCGTGGCGCGCGCTGGCCTTCCACGCCACGTGCCGCTGCGGATCGCCCACGCGGTAGTCGCGCAGGGCGGCGAGGTCGTCGCCACGGTGCAGGCGGCGGCGGGCGGGATCCTCGTCCGGCGCCTGCGGGGCGGGGCCGCGCGCTTCCGGACGCGGCCACACCAGCACCGACTGCTCCGGATACAGCCAGCTCCACGCGCGGAACATGCCCAGCGGCCAGGTGCTCCACACGCGCAGGCGCGGCAGCGGCTGCCAGCCGCGGAATTCGGTGGCGACGGAGAACGCCACCTCGGCCTCGCCGGTCGCGCCGATGGCGAAGGCCTGGGTGGCGTCATCCAGATCCACCCGCACCGATTCGCGCGCACGGGCCGCCCGGAACGTGAGGTGCAGGTCGATCGGCTGGCCGGCAGTGGCATGGCCGGCGCGGATGTGCGCGAGCGTGACGCCGTCGAGCACGCGAAAGGCCAGCAGCATGGAGCTCATGCTGGCCGCGCCGAGCAGGCAGGTGAGCAGCAGGGCGGCGTTGTTGGTGTAGTTGAGCGAGCCGACCAGCATCACCAGCAGCAGCACGCCGAAGCCCAGGCCGAAGCCGGTCGGCACGATGTAGATGCGACGGCGGTGCAGTTCGATCGGCAGCGGCTCGGGGCGGCGGTAGCGGGTCAGCGCCGGCAGGCGTCGTTCGGCCCAGCGCTGCAGAGCGTGCAGCGGAGCGGGCATCAGTCCACCGCCACCTCGGCGAGCAGCTCGCGGGCGAGCGCTTCGCCGCTGCTGCCGCGGCTGGGCACGAGCCGATGGCCGGCCAGCGGCAGGAACAAGGCCTGCAGGTCTTCCGGCAGCACGTGGCTGCGACCGCTGAGCAGCGCCCAGCTGCGCGCGGCGGCGAGCAGCGACAGGCCGGCCCGCGGCGACAGGCCCACGCGGATCTCGGTGTGCCGGCGGCTGGCTGCGAGCAGCGCCTGCAGGTAATCGAGCAGCGCCTGGCTGGCGGTGATCGCCTGCGCGCGATGCTGCAGTTCGAGCAGGCCGGCGCCGTCGAGCTGCGGCTGCAGCTGGGCCAGCAAGCCGCGGCGGTCGCTGCCGGTGAGCAGGGCGCGTTCGGCGCCGGCATCGGGGTAGCCCAGCGAGATGCGCAGCATGAAGCGGTCCAGCTGCGAGTCGGGCAGCGCGAAGGTGCCGTTGAGATCGAGCGGATTCTGCGTGGCCACCACGTAGAACGGCACCGGCAGCGCGTGGGTCTGGCCGTCCACCGTGACCTGGCCTTCGGCCATCGCCTCGAGCAGCGCGCTCTGCGTCTTGGGCGTGGCGCGGTTGATCTCGTCGGCGAGCAGCAGGCCGGCGAAGATCGGACCGGGATGGAAGCGGAACTGCGCCGTCTCGCGCTCGTACACGCTCACCCCGATAATGTCCGACGGCAGCAGGTCGCTGGTGAACTGCACGCGCTGGAAGTCGAGCGAGAAGGTGGCGGCCAGCGCATGCGCCAGCGTGGTCTTGCCCACGCCGGGCACGTCCTCCAGCAGCAGGTGGCCGCCGGCGATCAGGCAGGCGAAGGCCAGCTTGACCTGGCGCGGCTTGCCCAGCAGCACCTGGTTGACCTGCGCCAGCGCTGCGTCCAGGCGGCGCAGCAGGGGATCATCGCGTAGTGGAGTGGCGGACATGTGGTCAGGCAGTTCCCTGGTGGCGCACCGGAGCGCGATGCATGCGTGATCGATCCAGTGTAGTCGCGCCCGTCGCGCGCTGGCGAGCCGCGTTCCTGGGGGCGTTTGTCGCACTGCTGCTGGTGAAGATCGCACTCGCCGCGACGCTCGCGCCTTTCAGCGACGAGGCGTTCTACTGGCAGGAGAGCCGGCACCTCGCCTGGGGCTACAGCGACCTGCCGCCGCTGACCGCATGGTTGATCCGCCTCGGCGAAACCGTGGCGGGGCACGGCCTGCTCGGCATGCGCTGGCCGTTCCTGCTGCTGGGCGCGGCGTTGCCGTGGATCGTGGTGCGCTTCGCCCGCGAGGGGTTCGATGCGCGTATCGGCTGGCAGGCCGGCCTGCTGTGCCTGGCGCTGCCGCTGGCCGGCACGCTTGGGGTGCTTGCCGTGCCGGACGTGCCGCTGACGGTGGCGATCATGCTGGCCGTGCTCGCGCTGCAGCGGGTGGCCGAAGCGAACCGCATGCGTGACTGGCTGCTGCTCGGCGGCGCGCTCGCGCTGGCGTGGATGGCGCACTACCGCGCGGCGATGCCGATGCTGGCCGGGCTGGGGTTTTTCGTCTTTGCACCGCGCGGCCGTGCGCTGTGGCGACGTCGTGGCCTGTGGCTGGCATTGGCGGTGGCGTCGCTCGGCCTGATCCCGCTGCTGGTGTCCAACTGGCAGCAGCGTGGTGTCGGCATCGCCTTCCAACTGGTCGACCGCAATCCCTGGCGGTTCCACGCCGATGCGCTGGCGCAGCCGCTGGAACAGGCGCTGGCCTGCACGCCGTTGCTGTACGCGCTGCTGCTGTGGGCGGCGTGGCAGGCGTGGCGGCGGCGCCAAGACGCGCCATGGGACGTGATCGCCTTCGTGGCGGTGGGCTTTCTCGGGCTGTATTTCGTGCTGGGCCTGTTTGCCGACGACCTGCGCTTTCGCGCGCACTGGCCGCTGCCGGGCTATCTGCCGCTGCTCGCCGTATTGCCTGCGTTGCTGTGGGCCGGGCAGGGCACCCGCGCCGGCCGCCGCTGGCTGATCGCGGCACTGGGCCTGGCGGTTGCCGGACAGGTGCTGGGGCTGACCTACCTCGCCGCGGCCGCCACGCCGGGCGGGGCGACCCGCCTGGCCGGGTTGAAGGCGTTTCCGTATGCCTTCGTCGGATGGCGCGAGGCAGCGGCACGGGCATCGTCGCTGCGGACCGGCGGCGCCGTACTGGTGGCGGACAACTTCGTGCTCGCGGCCGAACTGGATTTCGCGCTCGACGGCGATCGTCCGGGCGACAGTCGGCCCGTCTACAGCCTGGACAGCCCGCTGAACATCAAGCACGGCCGCGCGCCGCAGCTGGCGATCTGGCAGCGCGACGAGGCGGGTCTGCGCGCCGCGCACGCGGGCCAGCCGATGCTGCTGGTGGTGGAGGAAACCGCGCAGAGCGAGCGCGAACGGCTGGCCTGGCAGGGCACGCTGTGCCGGCGCATCGATGCGCCGCAAGCCGCGGGACGACTGGATCTCTACGACGGCCGCAAGCGCTTTGCCTTCTATCGCGGGCGGGTGCCGACGGTGGCGCCTTCCGCGCTGCCGGCCACGCCGGCCGAGCGCGCGGCCTGTCCGCTCTGGCGCGCGGCGCATGCGGCCGAGACGGCGCCTTGATCGAACCGCTCAGGGAATCGGGTGTCCCGCGGCGCGCAGCAGGCGCGCCAGGGCGATCAGCGGCAGGCCGACCAGCGCGCTGGGGTCGTCGGTCTCGATGCGCTCGAACAGGCTGATGCCCAGCGCCTCGCACTTGAAGCTGCCGGCACAGTCCAGCGGCTGTTCGCGCTCGACATAGCGGGCGATCTCGCCGTCGCCGAGGGCGCGGAAGACGGCCCGGGTAAGGTCGACGTGGGTGTGCCTGACGCCGCTGCGCGCATCGAGCAGGCACAGCGCGGTGTGGAAACGCACCGTGCGACCGCTGCTGGCGCGCAGCTGCCGGCGCGCGCGCTCCGGCGTGCCGGGCTTGTCCAGCACGGCGCCGCCGAGTTCGGCCACCTGGTCCGAGCCGATCACCAGTGCCTGCGGATGGGTCCGCGCCACCGCCGCGGCCTTGGCGATCGCCAGCCGCAGCGCCCGCGCGGCCGGTGCCTCGTCCGGCCGCGCGGCTTCATCGACGCCCGGCGCGGCCTGGGTGAAGTCCGCCAGCAGGCGGCGCAGCAGCTCGGCGCGATGGCGCGAGGTCGAACCGAGCACGATCGGCGCGGTCATGCGCCGGGGCCGCGAATGTGATCGCGCATGGCGTTGTCCAGGTCGTGCTGGGCCTGGTTCAGCGCGCTCAGCAGGGGTTCGAGGCGGCCACGCGTGTCGCGCATCGACTGCGCGGTGGCATCGAGTTGCTGCTGGCTGGCCCAGGCGGAGCAGTCGCGAATCCACAGGCGCTGCTGCAGCAGCGCGCGCAGGCCGGCGTCGATGGCCTGGTGCGCGTCCTTTTCGCTGGCCTGCGGCGTGTCCGGATTGACCGACATCACCGCGTGCGCCTGCTGCAGGCCGCTGCGGCAGGTCTTCAGATCCGCTTCCAGCCGGTCGGCCAGATCCAGCAGGGTCTGCAGGCTGGCATTGCGCCGCCATTCGCGCCTGCGCTGGTTGAGGATCACGGCGACCAGCACCACCAGTAGCCCGAACAGGGCCGCGCCGCCGGCTATCATCATCTGGGGGGTCACAGGGCTGGATTCGCCGGAAATCGTCGGGTAGCCAGTCTGCCGCAAGCGGGGCGGCGCAGGCAAAGTGCGCCTGCGCGATGCTCCGGGTTGCGCGGTGCCGCTTCATGGTTGACTTGGGGCGTGGGCAAACCCATAATTTCGCGATTATGTCCGTGACACTGCCAGAGTCCGTGGATGCTTGGCGCATGGTCACGGCGCGGCGTTCCTTCGTCGGAACGCTTCCTGTGGCCTCGATGCCCCGCCTGTGCGGGATGCTGGCAGGCAGCGACGGGGAGATCGGATTCGAGCTGGAGTTCGGTCGCGACGAGTTGGGCATGGCGTATCTCGATGTGCGTGCCGATGCGCCGCTGAGCGTGACCTGCCAGCGTTCGCTGGAGCCGTTCGTGCTGCCGGTCTCGGTGTGCAACCGGCTGGGCCTGATCCGGTCGGAGCGCGAGGAGTCGGGGCTGTCGCCCGACTGCGAGCCGCTGCTGGTGGAGGACGACGGCAAACTGATGCTGGTCGAGGTCATCGAGGACGAACTGTTGTTGGCGCTGCCGCTGGTCCCGGTCAATCCGGACAGCCAGCTGCCCGAAGAAGTGACAAGCCCGCCGGCGGACGAGAGTGCCGACGAGGGACGTACCGATAACCCGTTCGCGGTGTTGCGCGAACTCAAGAAATAACCCGCTCGAAACAAGCGATTACGTTGGAGATCCGCCATGGCCGTTGCCAAGAGCCGCAAGACCCCGTCCACCCGCGGCATGCGTCGTTCGCACGACAAGCTGAAGACCGTGCAGCTGTCGACCGACCCGACCAGCGGCGAGGTGCACCTGCGCCACCACGTGACTGCCGACGGTTACTACCGCGGCAAGAAGGTCATCGACACCGCCGTGGCGGCCGTCGAAGAGGATTGATCGGTTCCTGTGCGATTCCGGTGACCGATTCCGGTGACAAGGCGGCGCGGTAACGCGCCGCTTTGCTTTTGTGCGCAGGCGAACGTACTTTGTCGGTTCCGGTGCGGCCTTCTCCACCCTTGGCGTGGAAGCAGCGGACACCCCGAGCGACCGTGCCAATGGATAGTTGAATGACCCCGATCTTTTCCCGCATCACCGGCACCGGCAGCGCATTGCCGGATCGCGTCCTCACCAACGCCGACCTCGAGAAGATCGTCGACACCAGCGACGAGTGGATCCGGACCCGCACCGGCATCCGCGAGCGGCATGTGGTTGCCGATGGCGAAACCACCTCCGACCTCGCCGTGACCGCGGCGCAGCGTGCGCTGGAGGCGGCCGGCGTCAAGGCATCCGAGCTGGACCTGATCGTGCTGGGCACGACCACGCCGGACATCATCTTTCCGTCCACCGCCTGCCTGGTGCAGCACCGCATCGGCGCCAACGGCTGCGCGGCATTTGACGTGAATGCGGCCTGCTCGGGCTTCGTGTATGCGCTGGGTGTCGCCGACAAGTTCATCCGGAGCGGGCAGTCGAAGAAGGTGCTGGTGATCGGCGCCGAGACGCTTACGCGCATGGTCGACTGGACCGAGCGCGAGACCTGCGTGCTGTTCGGCGACGGCGCGGGTGCGGTGGTACTCGAAGCGTCCGGCGAGCCGGGCATCTACGCCACCTGCCTGCACGCGGACGGTGGCCACAGGGATCTCTTGTACAACCCGGTCGGCGTGTCCGTCGGCTTCACCGACGAGCCGAATCATGGCGTGCGCATCCGCATGGCCGGTCGCGAGGTGTTCAAGGTGGCGGTGAGGACGCTCGATTCGCTGGTTGACGAGACGCTGCAGGCCGCCGGCATGCAGGAGTCGGACATCGACTGGCTGATTCCGCACCAGGCCAACCTGCGCATCATCGAGGCCACGGCCAAGCGGCTGAAGATGTCGATGGAGCGGGTGGTGGTGACGGTCGACAAGCACGCCAACACGTCCTCGGGCTCGGTGCCGCTGGCGCTGGACTACGCGGTGCGCTCGGGCAAGGTGCAGCGCGGACAGACCCTGTTGCTGGAGGCCTTCGGCGGCGGATTTACCTGGGCGTCGGCGCTGCTGCGCTACTGACCGATCCTGCTGCGCACCACTCCAGACGCCGCCCTCTAGGAGCGTGGGCCGTAGAAATCTTTGGGCTGCGATTGTGCTCTCATCCATAGGCTGCGCCTCTCGTCGGGCTTGCATAGTGTGACTATGCGCACCCTCCGATAGACGCATCCTATGGCGATAGCCCAATCTCGCTATCCAAAGTTTCTACGGCCCACGCTCCTAGGGCGGCATCTGCGTTCTACGACACGAAACTTCGCGATACGGCTGCGTACGCCATCGAATGCTGGCACCATGCCCGCCTTTCCGCCAACGGTTCCTGTTTCCATGAGCGCACCCGTTTCTTCGCTGGCCTTCGTCTTTCCCGGCCAGGGTTCCCAGTCGGTCGGCATGCTGGCCGAGCTGGCCGAACTGCATCCGGAAGTGAAGGCCACGTTCGACGAAGCGTCGGACGGCGCGGGCGTCGACCTGTGGGTCCTCAGCCAGCAGGGTCCGGAACAGCAGCTCAACCGCACCGAATACACCCAGCCGGCCCTGCTGGCCGCCAGCGTGGCGGTATGGCGCCTGTGGTGCGCGCAGGGCGGCGCGGTGCCGGCCCGGTTGGCGGGCCACAGCCTGGGCGAGTACAGCGCGCTGGTCGCCGCCGAGGCGATCGCGCTGCGTGACGCCGCGCACCTGGTGCGCATCCGCGGCCAGGCGATGCAGGAGGCCGCGCCGGAAGGTTCGGGCGCGATGGCCGCCGTGCTCGGCGCGGAGGATACGGTGGTCGAGCAGGCCTGCCGCGACGCCTCGGGCGTGCAGGTGGTGGTGGCGGCCAACTTCAATTCGCCGGGCCAGGTGGTGATCGGCGGTCATGCCGACGCGGTGGACAAGGCCTTGGCGCTGCTGGCCGAGCGCGGCGTGCGCAAGGCGGTGAAACTGCCGGTGAGCGTGCCCTCGCACACGCCGCTGATGCGCGAGGCCGCCAACCGGCTGGCCGAGGCGATGACCGCGTATGCCTGGCACGCGCCGAAGATTCCCGTGGTGCAGAACGTGGACGCTCGCGTCCATGACGGCGTCGAGTCGATTCGCGAGGCGCTGGTCAGCCAGCTCTACCTGCCGGTGCGCTGGACCGGCTGCGTGCAGGCGCTGGTCGCCGGCGGCGCCACCCGCATCGCCGAGTGCGGGCCGGGCAAGGTGCTGGCCGGACTGGTCAAGCGCATCGACAGGTCCATCGAGGCACGTGCGCTCGGCACGCCGGGCGACTTCGGGGCCACCCGCACCGAGTGGGTCTGAGCTCTCCCGATTCCGAAACTGCAAGGACATCCACATGAACGACGTACTCAAGGGCGAGGTCGCGCTGGTCACCGGCGCCAGCCGCGGCATCGGCGCGGCGATTGCCGACGAGCTGGCCGCGATGGGCGCCACCGTGATCGGCACCGCGACCAGCGACGGCGGCGCGACCGCGATCGGCGAGCGGCTGGCGCCGCACGGTGGCCACGGGCGCAGGCTCGATGTCACCGACGGCGCCGCCGTCGACGGACTGATCGACGGCATCGCCAGGGAATTCGGTGCCGTTTCCATCCTCGTCAACAACGCCGGCATCACCCGCGACCAGCTGCTGATGCGCATGAAGGACGAGGACTGGCAGGCGATCCTCGACACCAATCTCACCTCGGTCTACCGCACCTCCAAGGCGGTGATGCGCGGCATGATGAAGGCGCGCAAGGGCCGCATCGTCTCGATCGCCTCGGTGGTCGGTGTCACCGGCAACCCGGGCCAGTCCAACTACGCGGCGGCCAAGGCCGGCATCATCGCGTTCTCCAAATCGCTGGCGCGCGAGATCGGCAGCCGCGGCATCACGGTGAACGTGGTGGCGCCGGGTTTCATCGACACCGACATGACGCGCGCGCTCAGCGAGGAACAGCGCAGCGGCCTGCTCGGCCAGATCGCGCTGGGCCACCTGGGTCAGGCGAGCGACATCGCCAAGGCGGTGGGCTTTCTGGCGTCGCCGGCGGCGGCCTACATCACCGGCGAGACGCTGCACGTCAACGGCGGCATGTACATGCCGTGATCACGGCGGCGCATGGCGCCGCCCCGGATTGGCTTCCTTGTCGCCACCAGCCCCGTTTTAGGCGACAATGCGCCCTTCGCGCGCCGGCCCCGTGGCCTGCGTGGCTCCACCGTCAGCGGTTCGTGGCATGCCCTCCGGGCACGCGACCCGCAGGCTTATGCCGGAACCCGCCGGCGCAGCATGAAATTTTCTCCTTGGGAGGTTTGGCAACATGAGCACCATCGAAGAACGCGTCAAGAAAATCGTCATCGAGCAGCTGGGCGTGAAGGAAGATGAAGTCACGGCGAACGCTTCGTTCGTGGACGATCTGGGCGCAGATTCGCTGGACACGGTCGAGCTGGTGATGGCGCTGGAAGAAGAGTTCGAAACCGAGATCCCGGATGAGGAAGCCGAGAAGATCACCACCGTGCAGCAGGCCGTCGATTACATCAAGGCCCACTCCAAGGAGTGATCGCGTCGCGGCATGCGGGCGCCCCCGGGTGCCTGTTCCGCCGCGAACCGATAGCGAGAGCTGCGCCATCCTGGCGCAGTTTTCGTTTCTGCAATCTGCAACGTCCGATCCCGTATGGTGTGCGCCCGGCGTACACGGGTTTCGAGACGTGTCCGACGCGCGGATCTTCCGTTGCGAAGGGCGACAAATCGCATCAGCAAGGAATTCAAGAGCATGAGCAAGCGACGCGTGGTAGTGACCGGCATGGGCATCATTTCGCCGGTCGGCAACGACATTGCCACCGCCTGGAAGAATGTCCTGGAGGGCAACAGCGGCATCGGCCCGGTCACGACGTTCGATGCCAGTGCCTACGCGACCCGCATCGCCGGCGAAGTCGGCGATTTCGATCCCGTCGCCGCCTATTTCCAGGGCACCGATGTGCCGGCGGACGAGCAGCGTTCGATCGGCAAGGACTTCAAGCGGATGGACCCGTTCATCCATTACGGCATCGTGGCCGGCACCCACGCATTGCGCCAGTCCGGCATCGTGGTGACGGAGGCAAACGCCGACCGCATCGGCGTGGCTGCCGGCGCCGGCATCGGCGGCCTGCACACGATCGAGGCCACCACGCTGGAGCTGGCCGAGAAGGGCCCGCGCAAGGTGTCGCCGTTCTACGTGCCCAGTTCGATCATCAACATGGTCGCGGGCAATCTTTCGATCTACCACGGCCTGAAGGGGCCGAACATCGCGCTGGTCTCGGCATGCACCACCGCCGCGCACAACATCGGCATGGCGATGCGCCTGATCCAGTACGGCGATGCCGATGCGATGCTGGCGGGCGGCGCCGAGTTCGCCACCACGCCCACGGCGATGGCGGGTTTCTGCTCGGCCAAGGCGATGTCCACCCGCAACGACGATCCGAAGCATGCCAGCCGCCCGTGGGATGTCGGTCGCGACGGTTTCCTGCTTTCCAACGGCGCCGGCATGCTGATGCTGGAGGAGTACGAGTTCGCCAGGGCGCGTGGCGCCAACATCCTGGCCGAGATCATCGGCTTCGGCATGAGCGGCGACGCGTACCACATCACCGCGCCGAGCGGCGATGGTGCCGAGCTGGCCATGCGCAATGCCTTGCACGATGCGCAGCTCGATCCGTCGGACGTGCAGTACGTCAACGCGCACGGCACCTCCACGCCGGTGGGTGACCTCGGCGAGGCCAAGGCCATCCGCAATGTGTTCGGCGAGCACGCCACGAAGAAGGGGCAATTCGCAGTCAGCTCCACCAAGTCGGTCACCGGTCACCTGCTCGGTGCTGCCGGCGGCGTGGAGGCGATCTTCTCGATCATGGCGTTGCGCGATGGCGTCATGCCGCCGACCATGAACCTGGATGAGGTCGATCCGGAAGTCGCCGCACTCGGGATGGATCTGGTCGCGAACCGGGCCGAGCATGCCAAGCTCGACGTGGCCATCTCCAACTCGTTCGGCTTTGGCGGCACCAACGGCACGCTCGCCTTCCGACGCCTCTGAGCGGCGAATGGACGGCCATCGCCGCATCCTTGGCGGCCGGCGCGACCTGCTCGCGCCGGCCGTTGCATTTGCGCAGCGCTATCCAGGCTTGCTGCAGAGCGTGGTGCGCGGCACGCCGCAGGCGCGCTACGACATCCTTTTCATGGCCGGTCGCGAGTCGCTGGCCGTGCACGGCGACGGCGTGGTGCGCGACCAGGACGGGCGTGTGCACGAGGGTCGCTTCCTCGACGTGCTGGATGGGCAGTGGCTCGCCGCGCGCACCGCGCGTGACGAGATCAGTACGCTGCCATTCCACGGTGGCTGGCTGCTGTTCCTGAGCTACGAGCTGGTCGGCCAGATCGAGCCGCGCCTGCGCCTGCGCGCGCCCGAGCCGCTGCCGCTGGCATGCGCCCTGCGCTGTCCTGCTGCGGCCATCGTCGACCATGCTGCCGGCCATACCGTGCTGGTGGCCGAATCGGGCTGCGAACATCTGCTCGATCAGTTGGAGGCGGATCTGGCCCGGGTCGACACGCTGCCGCCGCTCGCTGCCCCTGCCGCGCTGCTGGAAGACTCGCCCGAGCGCTTTTTGGACGGCGTGGAACGGATCCACGAGCACCTGCGCGCCGGCGACATTTTCCAGGTCAACCTGTCGCGCGCGTGGCACGCCGGGTTTGCCGAGGCTCCATCGCCGGTCGCGCTGTACGACGCACTGCGCCGCGCCAATCCGGCGCCGTTCGCCGGCCTGCTGCAGCAGCCGGGCTGGGCCATCGCCAGCTCCTCGCCGGAGCGGCTGGTGGAATCGCGTGGCGGCATGGCGCAGACGCGTCCGATCGCCGGCACCCGTCCGCGCGTGGCCGGCGACGACGAGCTGGCGCGCATCCGCGAGCTGAGTGCGCACCCGAAGGAGCGCGCCGAACACGTCATGCTGATCGACCTGGAGCGCAACGACCTCGGTCGCGTCTGCGTGCCCGGCACGGTGGAGGTCGACGAGCTGATGGTGGTGGAGAGCTACGCCCACGTACACCACATCGTGTCGAACGTGCGCGGACGGCTGCGCCCGGAGGTGACGCCGGGACAACTGATCGCCGCCACGTTCCCCGGCGGCACCATCACCGGCTGTCCCAAGGTGCGCTGCATGGAGATCATCGCCGCGCTCGAAGATGCCCCGCGCGGGGCCTACACCGGTGCGCTCGGCTATCTCGATCGCAACGGCGACATGGACCTCAACATCCTCATCCGCACGCTGACCCAGATGGGCGCCAGCGTCAGCCTGCGCGCCGGAGCGGGCATCGTGGCCGACTCGGTGGCAGCGAACGAACTCGACGAAACGCGGGCAAAGGCGCGCGGCCTGTTGCGGGCGCTGGGCGCGGCCGGCTGATGGCGGCGCGCGAGCTGATCAACGGGCAGGCCGGCGCCACGGTGTCGTCGCGCGATCGTGGGCTGCTCTACGGCGATGGTCTGTTCGAGACGGTGCGCGTGGTCGGCGGCGTGGCTCCGCTGTGGCCGCGGCACATGGCGCGACTGGCGGAGGGCTGCGCACGCCTCGGCTTGCCGGCGCCGGAAGCCGGCCTGCTGGCCGCCGAGTTGCAGGTCGTCGCCAGCGGCATGGATGCGGCTGCCGTGCGCATCACGGTGACGCGTGGCGAGGGCGCGCGCGGTTATGCGCCGCCCGCGGTCGCGCAGCCGACCCGCATCGTGACGGCCTTCCCCATGCCGCCACTGGACTGGCGCGCTGCGTCGCAGGGCATCCGCGTGCGCGTCTGCGAGTTGCGCCTGGCCGAGCAGCCGCGCCTGGCTGGGCTCAAGCATCTCAACCGGCTGGAGCAGGTGCTGGCGCGCGCTGAATGGAGCGATCCGGCGATCGCCGAAGGCCTGCTGCTGGACGCGGCAGGGCGCGTGATCTGCGCCACGATGGCGAACGTCTTCGCGGTAATCGACGGCGTGCCGGTGACCCCGGCGCTCGATCGCTGCGGCGTGGCCGGCGTGGCGCGGGCCGAGGTGCTGGCGGCGCAGGCTCGTGCGCAGGTGCGCGACCTGCGCCTGGACGCGCTGCTCGATGCGGGCGAGGTCTTCCTCACGTCGAGCGTCCGCGGCATCCTGCCGGTTCAGGCCGTCGGCGACAAGGTCTTCGCCCCCGGTCCGGTGACGCGCGCGCTGCAGCGGCATTGGCGCGACCTCGGTTTTCCGTTGGAGCAGGCATGAGTCGTGCGGGCATGAGTGGTGGCGGAATGAGGGGTGGTGCGCGCTGGCGCATGCTGCTGGTGGTCCTCGTGCTGGCCGCCGCGGGCGTCGCCGGCTGGCTCTGGCATGATCTGGACCGCTTCAGCCGCACGCCGCTGCAGGTGCCGGCGGCCGGCAGCTCGATCGACATCGCCAGGGGCAGCGGCTTCAAGCAGATCGTGGCGCAGCTGCGCGGGCAGGGCCTGAGCGCGGCGCCGCCGCTGTACTGGCGGGCGCTGGCCGAGCGGATGCGGGTGGCCGGCAGGCTGCACGCAGGCGAGTACGCACTGCCGCCTGGCATCACGCCGCGCGTGCTGCTCGAGGACATGGCCAGCGGTCGCGTGCTGCAGCACGACTTCACCATCGTCGACGGCTGGACCTTCGCCGAGCTGCGCGCCGCCCTCGACAAGGCCGGCAAGCTGCAGCACCTCACCACCGGCCTGGACGCCGCCGCGCTGATGCAGAAGATCGGCGCGCCCGGCGAGACGCCGGAAGGGCGCTTCCTGCCTGAGACCTATGCCTACGTGAAAGGCGACAGCGACGTGGACCTGCTCAAGCGCGCACACGCGGCGATGCGCAAGACGCTCGACACGCTGTGGCCCGGCCGTGACGCCGACCTGCCGCTGGCGACGCCGTACGATGCGCTGATCCTTGCCTCCATCGTGGAGAAGGAAACCGGCCGCGCCGACGAGCGCAGGCGCATTGCCGGTGTGTTCGTGCGCCGGCTGGAGAACCACATGCTGCTGCAGACCGATCCGAGCGTGATCTACGGCATGGGGGCGAGCTATGCGGGCAACATCCGCCGCAGCGACCTCACCACCGATACGCCCTACAACACCTACACCCGCGCCGGCCTGCCGCCCACGCCGATCGCCCTGCCGGGCAAACCGGCGATCGAGGCGGTGCTGCACCCGGCGCCCGGCAAGGCCCTGTACTTCGTGGCGCGCGGCGACGGCACGCACGTGTTCGCCAGCACGCTGGCCGAGCACAACCGCAACGTCGCCTGCTACCAGCTCAAGCGGTGCCAGCGATGAGGCGAGGCAGGTTCATCAGCCTCGAAGGCGGCGAAGGCGCGGGCAAGAGCACCCTGCTGGCCGGTCTGCGCGATCACCTGGCGGGGCAGGGCATAAACCTGCTGCAGACGCGCGAGCCCGGCGGCACGCCGCTGGGCGAGGCGCTGCGGCAGATCCTGCTCGACCCGGCCATGCGCGGCATGAGCGCGGAGAGCGAGCTGCTGCTGATGTTCGCCTCGCGCGCGCAACTGGTGCGCGAATGCATCGTGCCGGCGCTGGATGCCGGGCAGTGGGTGCTGTGCGACCGCTACGCCGACGCCAGCTACGCCTACCAGGGCGGCGGCCGCGGCCAGCCGATGGAGCGCATCGCGGCGCTCGAAGCCTGGGCCTGTGCGGGCGTCACCCCCGATCTCACCCTGCTGCTGGATCTTCCCGTCGCCGCCGGCCGCGCGCGCGCGGCCGGGCGCGGCGACGCCGATCGTATCGAGGCGGAGGCGGACGCGTTCTTCGAACGCGTGCGTGCCGTGTACCGGGCGCGGGTGCAGGCCGAGCCGCAGCGTTTCCGCGTGATCGACGCCGGTGGCACGCCGGCGCAGGTGCTGACCGCGGCGATCGCCGCGCTGGCGCCGCTGCTGGAGCGCGCAGCATGAGCGGCATGCCATGGCAGGAGGAGCACTGGGCGCGCCTGCAGGCGCGTCGCGCCCGTGGGGCGATGCCGCACGCGCTGTTGATCTGCGGTCCGGAAGGCCTGGGCAAGCGCGCCTTCGCCGAGCGCCTGGTGCGCGGGTTGCTGTGCCTGCAGCCGGTCGATGGCGAGGCCTGTGGCCACTGCCGCAGCTGCGCCCTGCAGGCCGCGGGCACGCATCCCGATCGTGTCACGCTCACCTATGGCCTGCGCAAGGATGGCGTGCAGCGCAGCGAGATCGTGATCGACCAGATCCGCGAGCTGTCGGCACGGCTGGCGATGTCCAGCCAGTTCGGCGGCTGGCAGATCGCCAGCATCGACCCGGCCGATGCGCTCAACGCGGCCGCTGCCAATGCACTGCTGAAGACGCTGGAGGAACCAGCGGCACAGACCATGCTGGTGCTGGTCGCCGACGCGCCGTGGCGGCTGCCGCAGACGATCCGCAGCCGCTGCCAGCGTGTCGAGTTCCACCTGCCGGCGGCCGGGCAGGCGCTGGCCTGGCTCGGGACGCGGGGCGTGGCGGATGCCGCCGCGGCGCTGCAGGCGGCGGGTGGCAACCCGGGGCTGGCGCAGCGCTGGGCGCAGGAGGGGGCGCTCGATCGGCGTCGCGAGGTGCGCAAGGACCTCGCCGCACTGGCCGCCGGCCGCGGCGAGGCGGTGGAGGTGGTGCGCCGCTGGCTGGACAGCGAACCCGCGCAGCGGGTCTGGTTTGCCGCCCAGGCGGTGGCCGAGGAAACGAAGGCGAAACTTTCCGGCGCGGCCGGTCCGCTGGCCAGCGCCCTCGAGCCGACCGCGCTGGCGGACTGGTACGCCAGCGCCAACCGTGCCCGCGAATCGTTGCGCGGCCCGCTGCGCGGCGACCTCATCCTGCTGGAGCTGCTGGCCCGCTGGCGCTGAGCGCCCGCACCGCCAGCCGCCTGGCCCCGTCCATGCTGCAGTCCCTTTCCGCACAGACGCGTCTGCTGGTGGTGGCGCCGCATCCCGACGACGAGACGCTGGCCACCGGCGTGCTGATCCAGCGCGTGCTCGCCGCGGGCGGCGCGGTGCACGTGCTGCTGCTCAGCGATGGCGACAACAATCCGTGGCCGCAACGCTGGCTGGAGCGGCGCGTGCGCATTGGCGCCGCCGAGCGCGCACGCTGGGCCACCCGCCGTCGTCGCGAGTTCCGTGCTGCAATGGCCGTGCTCGGCATGCGCGACGGTGCATTCACCGCACTCGGCTGGCCCGACCAGGGGCTGACCCGACGCGTGCAGTGCAAGCTGGCCGCCTCGCTGCCCGCGCTGCGCGCGGTGCTGGATGCATTCGACCCGGATCTCGTGGCGATGCCGGCGCTGGACGATCGCCACCCCGATCACGCTGCTGCCCACGTGCTGATGCGCCTGGCCATGCATGGTCGCGGCATCGTGCCGGCCACCTGGCTGTACCGCGTCCACGGCGGACCGCGGGAGGGGGGCGCCGGGTTCGCCCTGCCGTCCGATGCCGCCATGCAGGCACGCAAGCGCATGGCGCTGGCCTGTCATGCGAGCCAGCTCGCGCTGAGTGCGTCGAGGATGGCGCGGCTGGCCGCCCGCGTGGAGCGTTACCTGCCGCTGGTGGCGCAATGCGGCCGTGTGCCGCTGCCATGGCATCCGCCCCGCCTGGCGTGGTCATGGCTCATGCTCACCGTGGCCGATTCCACCGGCGGCGCGACTTGGCCCTGGGCGGCTGCGCCGTGGGTGTGCTCCGCGGACGGCGATTACTGGCTGCCGTCCTCGCCGGCGCGGTCGGGTGAGCCGCGATTCGCCAAACTGCAGGGGCGGCTGCCGTCGCCGTGGATCTTCGATCACTGGGGCTGGTGCGAGCTGCCGCACTGAACGCGCACGGGCGCTTTGCGCACCGCGGCGCCCATCGCTACGATGGGCAATCCATTCCGCGCGTGAATGGTCCGCCAGGAGCAGGCATGAATCCCGTCGTCGCCCGCCAGGGCATCATCTCGCTGAAGATCAGGGACATCGCGTCGCTCTACGGCGCGTACATGCCCTTCCTCAAGAACGGCGGCCTGTTTGCTCCGACCACGCAACGCTATGCGTTGGGCGACGAGGTGGTGCTGCTGATCAGCCTGATCGACGAAAGCGAGCGGATGTCGGTGGCGGGCAAGGTGGTGTGGATCAGCCCGGTCGGCGCCCAGGGCAATCGCCCGGCAGGCATCGGCGTGCATTTCAGCGAATCCGGCGATGGCGAAGTGGCGCGCCAGCGCATCGAAAACCTGCTCGCCGGCATGACGGCCTCCGATCGCCCCACCAGCACGATGTGACGCCGGCGAAAAGCGCGCACGCCATTTCATGGCGATGCACGGTCATCTGCGCGCCCGAATACTTGTCGTGTCACCCGCCCGCACTGATACAATAGCCCGATCCCCGAACCAGATCGTGGCCGGTCGGACGCCTGCGACGGATCGTGGGTGATCGTGATGGAGCCGCTCGCGGCCGTCGCTTTCCGCTGAAGCCACTTCCCGGACCGTCTTCCCCACGGTCACTGATGCGCCCGCGGGCGCGGAGGTACGTTGCATCGTGCTCGCCGAATACTGGCCCATCCTGCTGTTCATCGGCGTCGCCACCGGCCTCGGCCTGGTGCTGCTCGCCATCGGTATGCTCGTCGGTCCGCGCCGGCCCGAAGCGGAAAAGCTCGCGCCCTACGAGTGCGGCTTTGAAGCGTTCGAGGACGCCCGCATGCGCTTCGACGTGCGCTACTACCTGCTGGCGATCCTGTTCATCATCTTCGACCTGGAAATCGCCTTCCTGTTTCCGTGGGCGGTGGTGTTCCAGTCGATCGGCCTCATCGCGCTGATCGAGATGGCGCTGTTCCTGCTGCTGCTGGTGATCGGCTTCGCCTACGTCTGGAAGAAGGGAGCACTGGAATGGGAGTGATGTCCTCCATCGACCGGGTGATGCACAACCCGCAGCCGCTGAACCTGGTCGACGACATCCTGCGTCCGGCCGGCGACAACCCGATCGTGCAGCGCGGCTTCGCCACTACTTCGGTGGATGCGCTGATGAACTGGGCGCGCACCGGTTCGATGTGGCCGATGACCTTCGGCCTGGCCTGCTGCGCGGTGGAGATGATGCACGCCGGCGCCGCGCGCCTGGATCTGGACCGCTACGGCGTGATCTTCCGCCCCAGCCCGCGCCAGAGCGACGTGATGATCGTCGCCGGCACCCTGGTCAACAAGATGGCCCCGGCGCTGCGCAAGGTCTACGACCAGATGCCCGACCCGAAGTGGGTGATCTCGATGGGCAGCTGCGCCAACGGCGGCGGCTACTACCACTACTCGTACTCCGTGGTGCGCGGCTGCGATCGCATCGTGCCGGTGGACATCTACGTGCCGGGTTGCCCGCCGACGGCCGAGGCGCTGATCCACGGCATCCTGCAGCTGCAGAAGAAGATCCGCCGCACCAGCACCATCGCGCGTTCCTGAAGGCGCCTGCCCCATGACTGATACGCAAGACACCTCGCTCGCCGGGCGCCTCACGGCCCGCTTCGGCGACCTGCTCTCGATCAGCGTCGCCCGTCGCGAAGTGACTGCCGAGGTCCGTGCCGCCGACCTCTTGGCCGTGGCCACCGCGCTGCGCGACGAACCCTCGTTCCGCTTCAGCGAGCTGATCGACCTGTGCGGCATCGACTACCTCGGCTACGGCCAGACCGAGTGGGACACCAACACCGCCGCGGGCGAGGGTTTCTCGCGCGGCGTGGAAGGCGAGGCGGTCGGCCGCTTCAGCTGGGCCGACCGTCCGCATCCGGAGCGCAACCCGCGCCGCTTCGCCGCGGTGATCCACCTGCTGTCGATCGAGCACAACCAGCGCCTGCGCCTGCGCGTGTTCGCCGAGGACGACAGCTTGCCGGTGGTGCCGTCGCTGACCGGCGTGTGGCCGGGCGTGAACTGGTTCGAGCGCGAGGCGTTCGACCTGTACGGCATCCTGTTCGAGGGGCATCCGGACCTGCGCCGCATCCTCACCGACTACGGCTTCGTCGGCCATCCGTTCCGCAAGGACTTCCCGCTGATCGGCAATGTCGAGGTGCGCTACGACCCCGAGCAGAAGCGGGTGATCTACGAACCGGTTTCGATCGAGCCGCGCGTGCTGGTGCCGCGGGTGATCCGCGACGATGCCGATCTGCTGCAGGCCAAGGCCGAGGCCGCCGACCACTGGCGGGAGAACTGAGATGAAGGCTGCCTCTGTGGAAATCCGCAACTACACGATGAACTTCGGTCCGCAGCATCCCGCGGCGCACGGCGTGCTGCGCCTGGTGCTGGAGATGGACGGCGAGACGATCGTGCGCGCCGATCCGCACGTGGGCCTGCTGCATCGTGGCACCGAGAAGCTGGCCGAGTCCAAGCCGTTCAACCAGTCGATCGGCTACATGGACCGGCTCGACTACGTGTCGATGATGTGCAACGAGCACGCCTACGTGCGCGCGATCGAGACCCTGCTGGGCATCGAGGCGCCGGAGCGCGCGCAGTACATCCGCACCATGTTCGACGAGATCACCCGCATCCTGAATCACCTGATGTGGATCGGCTCGAACGCGCTCGACCTCGGCGCGATGGCGGTGTTCCTGTACGCCTTCCGCGAGCGCGAGGAGCTGATGGACTGCTACGAGGCGGTCTCCGGCGCGCGCATGCATGCCACCTACTACCGCCCCGGCGGCGTCTACCGCGACCTGCCGGCGCAGATGCCGCAGTACCGCGAGTCGCCCTGGCACAAGGGCGCCGACCTCAAGCGCCTGAACAGCTGGCGCGAAGGCTCGATGCTGGACTTCCTCGACGCGTTCACCGCCGACTTCCCGTCCAAGGTCGACGAGTACGAGGAACTGCTCACCAACAACCGCATCTGGAAGCAGCGCACCGTCGGCATCGGCGTGATCAGCCCGGAACTGGCCCAGCAGTGGGGCATGACCGGCGCGATGCTGCGCGGCTCGGGCGTGGCCTGGGACCTGCGCAAGAAGCAGCCGTACGCCAGGTATGCGCAGATGGATTTCGACATTCCGGTCGGCGTCAACGGCGACTGCTACGACCGCTACCTGGTACGCGTGGAAGAGATGCGCCAGTCCAACCGCATCATCCAGCAGTGCGTGAAGTGGCTGCGCGCCAACCCCGGCCCGGTGATGCTGAAGAACTTCAAGGTCGCGCCGCCCTCGCGCGAGGAGATGAAGGAGGACATGGAAGCCCTCATCCATCACTTCAAGCTGTTCACCGAGGGCTACGGCGTGCCGGCCGGGGAGACCTATTGCGCGGTCGAGGCGCCCAAGGGCGAGTTCGGCTGCTACCTGGTCTCCGACGGCGCCAACAAGCCGTTCCGCGTGCACCTGCGCGCGCCGGGCTTTGCGCATCTTTCCTCGATCGATCCCATCGTGAGCGGCCACATGCTGGCCGACGTGGTGGCGATGATCGGTACCTACGACCTCGTGTTCGGCGAGGTGGATCGATGAGGACGGCGGGATTCGAGATACGGGATTCGGGATTGGCGGGAGCAACGTGCCAATCCGACAACCCGCTTTTCCGAATCCCGAATCCCGAATCCCCAATCACGGCCCAAAAACCATGAAAGCCACCGGACATTACGACCAGGTCAGGAACGTCGACCCGCTCGCCGTACTCGACGACCACACCCGCCATCACATCGATGCGTGGGTGGCGAAGTTTCCGCCGGACCGCAAGCGCTCGGCGCTGATCCAGGCGCTGTTCGCGGCGCAGGAGCAGAACCACGGCTACCTCACCGACGAACTGATCACCGCCGTGGCGAAGTACCTCGAGCTGCCGGCCGTGTGGGCCTACGAGGTGGCGAGCTTCTACTCGATGCTCGAAACCAAACCGGTGGGCCGCAACAACGTGGCGATCTGCACCAACATCTCGTGCTGGCTCAACGGCGCCGAGGACCTGGTGCGGCACTGCGAGGAAAAGCTCGGCATCAAGCTGGGCGAAAGCACGCCGGACGGGCGCGTCTACCTGAAGAAGGAAGAGGAATGCATCGCTGCCTGCGTGCGCGCACCGGCGATGACCGTCAACGGCCACTATCACGAATTTCTGACGATCGAGAAGGTCGACCAGATCCTCGACGGGCTCAAGTGAGGCATCGGTAATGGCAGTCGGACCCGCTCCGCAGGAACACCAGGTTGTCTACACCACGCTGCATTTCGACAAGCCGTGGTCGATGGACAGCTACGTGCAGATGGACGGCTACAAGGCGTGGAAGAAGATTCTCGCCGAGAAGCCGGACCCGGCCTCGATCGTCGAGGAGGTGAAGAAATCCAACCTGCGCGGCCGCGGCGGCGCGGGCTTCCCGACCGGCCTGAAGTGGTCCTTCATGCCCAAGGGCGACATGCAGAAGTACATCCTGTGCAACTCGGACGAGTCCGAGCCGGGCACCGCCAAGGACCGCGACATCCTGCGCTTCAACCCGCATGCGGTGATCGAGGGCATGGCGATCGCCTGCTACGCGACCGGCTCCACGGTGGCCTACAACTACCTGCGCGGCGAGTTCCACCACGAGCCGTTCGAGCACTTCGAGGAAGCGCTGAAGGAAGCCTATGCGGCCGGCCTGCTGGGCAAGAACATCGGCGGCACCGGCATCGACGTGGACATCCATGCCGCGCTCGGCGCCGGCGCCTACATCTGCGGCGAGGAAACCGCGCTGATGGAGTCGCTGGAAGGCAAGAAGGGCCAGCCGCGCTTCAAGCCGCCGTTCCCGGCCAACTTCGGCCTGTACGGCAGGCCCACCACCATCAACAACACCGAGAGCTACGCCTCGGTGCCGGCAATCCTGCGCAACGGCGCGGAGTGGTTCTTGAACCTCGGCAAGCCGAACAACGGCGGCCCGAAGGTGTTCTCGGTCTCCGGCCACGTCAACAAGCCCGGCAATTTCGAGATCCGCCTGGGCACCTCGTTCAACGACTTGCTGGCGATGGCCGGCGGCGTGCGCAACGGCAACAAACTAAAGGCGGTGATCCCGGGCGGCTCCTCGATGAAGGTGCTGCCGGCGGCGACCATCATGGAATGCACCATGGACTACGACAGCCTGCAGAAGGCCGGCTCGGGCCTGGGCTCCGGTGCCGTGATCGTGATGGACGAGACCACCTGCATGGTGCGCGCCTGCCATCGCATCGCGCGCTTCTACTACGCCGAGTCCTGCGGCCAGTGCACGCCGTGCCGCGAGGGCACCGGCTGGATGTACCGCGTGCTCAGCCGCATCGTGGAAGGCAAGGGCAGCGAGGACGACCTGCATCGCCTGAAGGCGGTCGCCGGGCAGATCGAGGGCCACACCATCTGCGCCTTCGGCGAAGCGGCCGCCTGGCCGGTGCAGGGCTTCCTGCACCACTTCTGGGACGAGTTCGAATACTTCGTGCGCAACGGTCGCTCCATCGTGGATGACCAGTTTGCCGCAGCAAACCAGGGAGTCGCCGCCTGATGAGCGCGCAGCCAGTGCCCCCCGCCCTCGATCTGCTCAATATCGAGATCGACGGCAAGCCCACCCGGATCCGCAAGGGTGCCATGATCATCGAAGCGGCCGACGCCATCGGTGTGGCGATCCCGCGCTTCTGCTACCACCGTAAGCTGCCCATCGCCGCCAACTGCCGCATGTGCCTGGTCGACGTGGAGATGGGCGGCAAGCTGATGCCCAAGCCGCAGCCGGCGTGCGCCACGCCGGTGGCCGAGGGCATGAGGGTGATGACGCGCTCGGAGAAGGCGCTGAAGTTCCAGAAGGACGTGATGGAGTTCCTTCTGATCAACCATCCGCTGGACTGCCCGATCTGCGATCAGGGCGGTGAGTGCGAGCTGCAGGACGTGGCGCTGGGCTACGGCCGCAGCGTGTCGCGCTACACCGAGCGCAAGCGCACCGTGGCCGACGAGAACATCGGTCCGCTGGTCGCCACCGAGATGACCCGCTGCATCCAGTGCACCCGCTGCGTGCGCTTCACCAGCGAGATCGCCGGCACCTACGAGCTCGGCGGCATGAACCGCGGCGAGAACCTGCAGATCGGCACCTACATCGGCAAGACGCTCGATACCGAGCTGTCGGGCAACATCATCGACGTCTGCCCGGTCGGCGCGCTGACCGACAAGCCGTTCCAGTTCAAGGCACGCGCCTGGGAGCTGATCGCCAAGCCGTCGATCGGCTACCACGACGCGCTCGGTTCCAACCTGTGGCTGCACACACGCCGCGGCGAAGTGCTGCGCACGGTGCCGCGCGACAACGAATCGATCAACGAGTGCTGGCTGTCCGACCGCGACCGCTACAGCTATCAGGGCCTGTATGCCGCCGACCGCATCGGCGTACCGGAAGTGAAGCGCAATGGCCGGTGGCAGGCGACCACCTGGGACGACGCGCTGGCGTTCGCCGCCGAGGCGCTGCAGCAGCTGCCGGGCAGCGAGCTGGGCGTGCTGGTCCATCCAGCCACCAGCAACGAGGAGGGCGACCTGTTGGTGCGTCTGGCGCGCGGCCTGGGCAGCGTCCACGTCGACCACCGCCTGCGCCAGCTCGACTTCGCCGACGCTGCCGCGGCCACGACGTTCGCGATGCCGGTGGCCGAGGTGGCCAAGGTACGCGCCGCGCTGCTGGTCGGCTCCAACCTGCGTCACGAAATGCCGCTGCTCAACCATCGCCTGCATCAGGCGGTGAAGAAGGGCGCGAGGGTCTACACGGTCAACCCGGCTGCTTTCGACTTCAACTACCGGCTGGCGGGCGAGACCGTGGTCGCGCCGCACGCGCTGGTCGACGCGCTGCTGTCGCTGGCCCATGCGGCCGTGGCGGCGGGCGCCTCGGCGCCGGCGGCGCTGGTCGATGCGATCGGGCATGCGTCCTCGGACCAGGGCGACACCGAGGCGCTGGCCGCACTCAAGAGCGGCAGCGCGGTGATCGTGCTGGGCGAGCTGGCGGTGACCCACCCGCAGGCTTCCTGGCTGCGCGCCATTGCCCGCTTCATTGCCGAAGCGACCGGCGCCGCACTCAACGAACTGCCGGTGGGTGCCAATGCGATCGGCCTCGGCCGTGCCGGCGTGCTGCCGGGCAACGGCGGCCTCGACGCGCAGGCAATGCTGGCCAAACCGCGCAAGGGTTATGTGCTGTACGGCGTGGAGCCGCCGCACGACTTCGCCGACGGCGACGCCGCGCTCAAGGCACTGCTGAGCGCCGAGAGCGTGGTGGCGTTCGCCGCCTACGCCAGCCCGGCGTTGCGCGACGTGGCCGACGTGATCCTGCCGATCGCGCTGCTACCGGAATCGGAGGGCACGCTGGTGAATGTGGATGGCCTCGCCCAGCAGCAACTGGCGGGCGCCAAGGCGCCGGGCCAGGCGCGTCCGGGCTGGAAGGTGCTGCGCGCGCTCGGTGGCCTGATGCAGTTCGCCGGCTTCGAGTTCGACGATCTCGCCGGCCTGCGTGCGGGCATGGCCGAGCGTCCTTCCGCTGCGGCGAATGCGGGTCTGGCCGTGCGTTCCGCGGTCGCCGGGCCGAGTCGACTGGCCGACTGGCCGATCTACCGCACCGACGCCGTGCTGCGCCGCGCGACGGCGTTGAACGCCCATCCGCTCAACCGCGCCCCGGCCGTGCGCCTGAACGCGGACGAGGCCGCCCGCCAGGGCGTCGCCGATGGCGCTTCGGTGCGCGTGGGCCACGTCGTGCTGCCGGTGGTGGTCGATGGCGCAGTGCCGGACGGCGCCGCGTGGATCGAGGCCGCGCATGAACTCACCGCGACGCTGCCGGCCTACGGCGCGTCCCTCACCCTGAGCAAGGCTTAAGCCCATGGGCGACCAGATCCTCAACCAGCTCGTCTGGCCGGTCATCTACATCCTGTGCATCGCGGTGCCGCTGATTCTGGCGGTGGCCATGTTCGTGTACTGGGAGCGCAAGGTCATCGGCTGGATGCACGTGCGCATGGGGCCGAACAAGATCGGCCCGCTGGGTCTGCTGCAGGCCTTCGCCGACGTGGTCAAGCTGCTGATCAAGGAAGTGATTCTGCCGACCAACGCGAACAAGTTCCTGTACTACCTCGCGCCGATGCTGGCGCTGGTACCGGCACTGGCCGCGTGGTCGGTGATCCCGTTCGGCGAGAAGATGGTGCTGGCCAACGTCAACGCGGGATTGCTGTACCTGCTGGCGATGACCTCGCTGGGCGTGTACGGCATCATCCTGGCCGGCTGGGCCTCCAACTCGCGCTACGCGTTGCTCGGCGCGATGCGCTCGGCCGCGCAGGTGATCTCCTACGAACTGGCGATGGGCCTGTGCCTGGTGTGCGTGCTGGTGCTGGCCGGTTCGCTCAACCTGACCGACATCGTGCACGCGCAGTCCGGCCCGAAGGGCATCGGAGAGTGGTTCATGTGGCCGCTGCTGCCGGTGTTCGTCATCTACTTCATCTCCGGCGTGGCCGAAACCAACCGCGCGCCGTTCGACGTGGCCGAGGGCGAGTCGGAGATCGTCGCCGGCTTCCACGTGGAGTATTCCGGATCGGCCTTCGCGATCTTCTTTCTGGCCGAGTACGCCAACATGATCCTGGTGAGCTTCCTCGCCTCGGTCCTGTTCATGGGCGGCTGGCTGAGCCCGTTCCCCGAGAGCTGGGGCTGGATCGGCCATGGCGGCTTCATCTGGCTGTTCATCAAGGCCTTCGTGTTCGCCTTCATGTTCCTCTGGTTCCGCGCCAGCTTCCCGCGCTACCGCTATGACCAGATCATGCGGCTGGGCTGGAAGGTGTTCATTCCCATCACCATCGTGTGGGTCCTCGTTGCCGGCTGCATGAAGTATTTCGGCTGGGTCGTGGTGTGAAGATGATGATGCGAGATTTTGGCGAGCACCTGCCCCTCACCTCGATCCTCTCCCCGGAGGGGAGAGGAGGCGAACGCAAAGAGCCATGCTTATGCATGCACCCGCCCCTCATCCGCCCTGACGGGCACCTTCTCCCCGGCGGGGAGAAGGGAGTCAAGCCGAGAGCGTTCCCATGAACCGCATTACCCACTATTTCAAGAGCCTGCTGCTGATCGAGTTGCTCAAGGGCATGGGCCTGACCATGCGCTACATGTTCAAGCCCAAGTACACGATGCGCTACCCGATGGAGCACATCCCCAAGTCGAACCGCTTCCGCGGCCTGCACGCGCTGCGCCGCTACCCGAACGGCGAGGAGCGCTGCATCGCGTGCAAGCTGTGCGAGGCGGTGTGTCCGGCGCTGGCGATCACCATCGACTCGGCGCCGCGCGCCAGTGATGGCCAGCGTCGCACCACGCGCTACGACATCGACCTGTTCAAGTGCATCTTCTGCGGCTTCTGCGAGGAGAGCTGCCCGGTTGATTCGATCGTGGAGACCTCGATCCACGAGTACCACTTCGAGCAGCGTGGCGAGAACGTGGTGACCAAGCCGCAGCTGCTCGCCATTGGCGACCGCTTCGAGGCCGATATCGCCGCCGCCCGCGCGCAAGACGCGGCCTACCGCTGAGGGCATGGGATATTCATGATCAATCCACAGTTGTTCCAGCTCGTCTGCTTCTACGCCTTCGCCACCGTGACGGTGGCCTCGGCGCTGGCGGTGATCACCCTGCGCAACTCGGTGCATGCCGTGCTTGCGCTGGTGCTCACCTTCTTCAGCTCCGCCTGTATCTGGCTGCTGGCCGAGGCCGAGTTCCTGGCCATCGCGCTGATCGTGGTCTACGTGGGCGCGGTGATGGTGCTGTTCCTGTTCGTGGTGATGATGCTCGACATCGACCAGGAGAAGATGCGCGAGGGCTTCGTCAAGTTCCTGCCGGTGGGCCTGATCGTGGCGCTGGTGATGCTCGGCGAGATGCTGGCGCTGATCGGCGTGCGCGCGATGCACGCCACGGTGCTGGGCGAGAATCCCGCCACTGCTGCCGGCCTGTCCAACACCGCCTGGCTGGGCCATGCGCTGTATACCGATTACCTGCTGCCGTTCGAGATCGCCGCGCTGATCCTCACCGTGGGCGTGGTGGCGGCGGTGGCGCTGACGCTGCGTCATCGCGGCGGTGCGCGCTACCAGAGCGCCAGCCAGCAGGTGGCGGTGAAGGCGAGCGATCGTGTGCGCATCGTCAAGATGGCCGCCGATACGTCGTACGACCCGCCGTCCGCCGAGGAGACCAAGTGATGCTCACGCTCTCGCACTACATCGTGCTCGGCGCGGTGCTGTTCTGCATCTCCGTGGCCGGCCTGTTCATCAACCGCAAGAACGTCATCGTGCTGCTGATGGCGATCGAGTTGATGCTGCTGGCGGTGAACATGAACTTCGTGGCGTTTTCGCGCTTCCTGGGCGACGTCTCCGGCCAGGTGTTCGTGTTCTTCATCCTCACCGTGGCCGCGGCGGAATCCGCGATCGGCCTGGCGATCCTGGTGCTGCTGTTCCGCAATCGCAGCACGATCAACGTCGCCGAAATCGACAGCATGAAGGGCTGAGCGGATGGAACTTTCGACTTCGATTCTGCTCACCATCGCTCTGGCGCCGCTGGTCGGCTGCCTGCTGGCGGGCTTCTTCGGCAAGTTCATCGGCAGGGCCGGCGCGCACAGCGTGACCATCCTCGGCCTGCTGGTGGCCTGCGGACTTTCGTTCTACGTGCTGTACCAGATCACCGCAGGCGGTGCGCCGGTCTACAACCACAACCTGTACACCTGGTTCGAGATCGGCAAGTTCAGCGCCAGCGTGGGCTTCCTGGTCGATCGCCTCACTGCGATGATGATGGTGGTGGTGACCTTCGTGTCGCTGCTGGTGCACGTGTACACCATCGGCTACATGGCCGACGACGACGGTTACCAGCGCTTCTTCAGCTATATCTCGCTGTTCACCTTCTCGATGTTGATGCTCGTGATGAGCAACAACTTCATGCAGCTGTTCTTCGGCTGGGAGGCGGTGGGCCTGGTGTCGTACCTGTTGATCGGCTTCTGGTACAAGCGCCCGAGCGCGATCTTCGCCAACCTCAAGGCGTTCGTGGTCAATCGCGTGGGCGACTTCGGTTTTCTGCTCGGCATCGCCGCGGTGCTGTATTTCCTGGGCACCATGGACTACGCCGCCGCGTTCGCCGACGCGCCGACCCTGGTGGGCAAGACGCTGCAGATCACCCAGAACCATGCGTGGGATGCCGCCACGGTGATCTGCGTGCTGCTGTTCATCGGCGCGATGGGCAAGTCGGCTCAGGTGCCGCTGCACGTGTGGCTGCCCGACTCGATGGAAGGCCCGACCCCGATCTCGGCGCTGATCCACGCCGCGACGATGGTGACCGCGGGCATCTTCATGGTGGCGCGCATGTCGCCCATCTTCGAGCTGTCCGGCCCGGCGCTGAGCTTCGTGTTGGTGATCGGTGCCACCGGCGCGCTGTTCACCGGCCTGATCGGCATCGTGCAGAACGACATCAAGCGGGTGGTGGCGTACTCCACGCTGTCGCAGCTGGGCTACATGACAGTGGCGCTGGGCGTGTCGGCCTACTCGGGCGCGGTGTTCCACCTGATGACCCACGCCTTCTTCAAGGCGCTGCTGTTCCTCGGCGCCGGCTCGGTGATCATCGCCATGCACCACGAGCAGGACATGCGCTACATGGGCGGCCTGCGCAAGTACATGCCGATCACCTGGATCACCATGTGGATCGGCTCGCTGGCGCTGTGCGGCGTGCCGTTCTTCGCCGGCTTCTACTCGAAGGACGCGATCATCGAGGCGGTGGGCGAATCGCATCGCTGGGGCGCCAGCTACGCCTACTTCTGCGTGATGGCCGGTGCCTTCGTCACGGCGCTGTACACCTTCCGTCAAATGTACCTGACCTTCCACGGCAAGGAGCGCTTCACCGTCGAGGCACATGGCGAACATGGGCACGCCGAAGCCGCCACCCATGCACATGCCGAATCCCATGCCGACCATCCCGGCGCTTCGAATGAATCGGTGCATCCGGACGAGCATTCGATGACCGAGCCGCACCATGGGACGCCCGGCGTACTGCATCACGCGCCGAAGGAGTCGCCGTGGGTGGTGACGCTGCCGTTGATACTGCTGGCGATCCCGTCGCTGCTGATCGGATTCCTGACCGTCGGCCCGATGCTGTTCGGCAACTGGTTCGGCCGGGCGATCCACGTGGAAGAGGCGAACAACGTGCTGGGCGAGCTGGCCGGCAAGTTCCACGGCGCGGCGGCGATGGCGCTGCACGGGTTCACCCAATGGCCGTTCTTCCTGGTGCTGGCGGCGTTCCTCATCCAGACCTACATCTACCTGTTCAACCCGGCGCTGGCCGGCCGGATCAAGGGCGCGCTCAAGCCGCTGTGGATCATGCTGGACCGCAAGTACTGGGTGGACGACGTGTACTTCGCGGTCTTCGCCCGCGGTAGCGTGAAGCTTGGCCGGATGTTCTGGAAGGCAGGCGACGCGGCGGTGATCGACGGCGTGCTGGTCGACGGCTCGGCCGGGCTGGTGCAGCGCATCGCCGCCAACGCGCGTCGGCTGCAGTCCGGCTACCTCTATCACTACGCCTTCGCGATGATTCTCGGCCTGATCCTGCTGCTCGGCGGGTTCTGGCTGGTCGGGCACTAAAGGGAATCCAGCTCCATGTTCAATCATTTGCTCAGCCTGCTGATCTGGCTTCCCGTCGCTGGCGCAGTACCGGTGCTGCTGGCCGGTTCCGCCCGACCGGGACTGGCCCGCTGGCTCGCCCTGCTGGTCGCCATCCTCACCTTCGTGGTCAGCCTGTTTCTGCTGTCGCAGTACGACGCTGCTGGTGCGGCCATGCAGCTGGGCGAGGACCATCTGTGGATCGCCTCGCTCGGTGTGCACTACGGCCTGGCGGTGGACGGCATCTCGGTGGCGCTGATCCTGCTCACCACCTTCGTCGGCATCCTGGTGATCGTGGGCGCCTGGGAGGTGATCCAGGACAAGCCGCACCAGTACATGGCCGCCATGCTGGTGCTCGAAGGCCTGATGATCGGCGTGTTCTGCGCCACCGATGCGCTGCTGTTCTACGTGTTCTTCGAGGCCATGCTGATCCCGATGTTCATCCTCATCGGCGTCTGGGGCGGTCCGCGGCGCGTGTACGCCACGATCAAGTTCTTCATCTACACCTTCCTCGGTTCGATCTTCATGCTGGTCGGCCTGATCTACCTGTACCTCAAGGCCGGTACGTTCGACCTGCACACGCTGGCGGCGCTGCCGTTGACCATGAAGGAGCAGAGCTGGCTGTTCTTCGCCTTCCTGCTGGCGTTCGCGGTGAAGGTGCCGATGGTGCCGGTGCACACCTGGCTGCCCGACGCCCACGTGGAGGCGCCGACCGGCGGCTCGGTGGTGCTGGCGGCGGTGATGCTGAAGATCGGCGGATACGGCTTCCTGCGTTTCTCGCTGCCGATCACGCCCGACGCCGCCGCGCACTTCGCGCCGCTGGTGATCGTGCTGAGCCTGGTCGCGGTGGTCTACATCGGCTACGTCGCGCTGGTGCAGGACGACATGAAGAAGCTGGTGGCCTATTCGTCGGTGGCCCACATGGGCTTCGTGACGCTGGGCATCTTCATCGCCTTCATGCTGGTGCGCGACGCCAACAATCCGGATGCGGCCAAGCTGGGCATGCAGGGTGCGATGGTGCAGATGATCTCGCACGGTTTCGTCTCCGGTGCGATGTTCTCGTGCATCGGCGTGCTGTACGACCGCCTGCACACGCGACAGATCAAGGACTACGGCGGCGTGATCAACGTCATGCCCTGGTTCGGCTTCTTCTACGTGCTGTTCGCCATGGCCAACTCCGGCCTGCCGGGCACCAGCGGGTTCGTCGGCGAGTTCATGGTGGTGCTGGCCAGCTTCACCGCCAATCCGTGGATCGCGCTGTTCGCCGCGTTCACCCTGATCATCGGCGCGGCCTACACGCTGTGGATGGTCAAGCGCGTGCTGTGGGGCGACATCACCAATCCGCACGTGGCGGAAATGAAGGAGATCAACGGGCGCGAGACCTTCGTGCTGGGCGCCTTCGCCGCCGCGGTGCTGGCGCTGGGCATCTGGCCGCAGCCGCTGATCCACCTGATGGACAGCTCGGTGGCGCAGCTGGTCCAGCAGCTGGCCGTACACAAGATCTGATCGGGACCGACCATGCCCACAATGAATGACATCCTGATCCTGCTGCCGGAGTTCTACCTGGTGGCGGCCGCGTGCCTGCTGTTGCTGATGGACGCATTTCTCAAGCCGGAGCACCGCAACTGGATCCACTGGCTCTCCATCGCCGTGCTGGCGGTCGCCATCTACATGGTGGCGGGCGCGGCGCCGGCCGTCCCGCTCAGCGCCTTCCACGGCATGTTCCTGCGCGACGGCGTGGCGACCATCCTCAAGGTGTTCGCCCTGCTCACCACGATCCTGGTGTTCGTGTACGCGCGGCCCTACCTGCGCGACCGCAAGCTGTTCATCGGCGAGTTCTACACGCTGATGATCTTCGCGGTGATCGGCGTGATGCTGCTGGTCTCGGCCGGCAGCCTGGTGACGGTCTACCTCGGGCTGGAACTGCTGTCGCTGTCGTCCTACGCGCTGGTGGCGCTCAATCGCGACGCACCGCTGCCGTCCGAGGCGGCGATGAAATACTTCGTGCTCGGTGCGCTCGCCTCCGGCATGCTGCTGTATGGCATGTCGATGGTGTACGGCGCCTCCGGCATGGGCGGCCAGGCCACCCTGGATCTGGCCCAGCTGCAGCACGTGATGGGTTACACCACGGCGCCGACGCTGCTGCTGTTCGGCCTGGTGTTCATGGTGGTGGGCATCAGCTTCAAGCTGGGCGTGGCGCCGTTCCACATGTGGATTCCGGACGTCTACCAGGGCGCGCCGACGCCGATCACCACCTTCATCGCCTCGGCCTCGAAGCTGGCCGCCTTCGGCATGGCCTATCGCCTGCTGGCCGGCGGCATGGCGGACGTGGCGCACCAGTGGCAGCTGATGCTCGGCGTGCTGGCGGTGCTGTCGCTGGCGATCGGCAACCTGGTCGCGATCGTGCAGACCAACCTCAAGCGCATGCTGGCCTATTCGACCATCTCGCACATGGGCTACCTGTTGTTGGGCCTGGCGGCGGCCGGTCCGGAGGGTTACTCGGCAGCGATGTTCTATGCGATCAGCTACGCGCTGATGAGCACGGCCTCGTTCGGCGTGATCCTGGCGCTGGCACGGGCGGGGTTCGAGTGCGAGGAGATCGACGACCTGCGCGGCCTCAACCAGCGCTCGCCGTGGCTGGCCTTCCTGATGCTGCTGGTGATGGTCTCGCTGGCCGGCGTGCCGCCGATGTTCGGCTTCTTCGCCAAGCTGCTGGTGCTGCAGGCGGCGATCCACGCCGGCATGATGTGGCTGGCGATCGTCGGCGCGGTGTTCGCCATCATCGGCCTGTACTACTACCTGCGCGTGGTGAAGGTGATGTACTTCGACAAGCCGGTCGAGGGTTCCGAGCTGCGCCTGCAGGCCGACGGCTCGGTGCGCGTGGTGCTGTCGCTGAATGCGCTGGGTCTGCTCGCGCTGGGTCTGTACTGGGGGCCGCTGATCGCCTGGTGCCGCAGCGCGTTCGCCGGCTGACGGGCCGATCCGGCGGCAAAAAAAATCGCGACAAGGCTTGCAAGAAACCGGCCATGTCGCTATAGTCTGCGGACTCTGATGCGGGGTGGAGCAGTCTGGCAGCTCGTCGGGCTCATAACCCGAAGGTCGCAGGTTCGAATCCTGCCCCCGCTACCAGATCTTTCTTAGAACAAGAAAGCCTCCTCGTGAGGCTTTTTTGTTGGGCGCAAGGAAGCGTCGCCGACCGGCCAGGGGCCCTATCGCCCCGGCCGCAGGCCCGGAAAGGCTGGATGAGCCGGCACATCGGCGTGGTAAGGGAATGGGCCGTTTCGAGCCCTTTTTTTGTTTCTGGCGACTGGAAAACGATCGGTACCGACATGGATACCCTGGCACTGGCACAACGCTTCAGCGAGGTTCTGGCTGACCTCCAGCTGGAATGCCTGGGCGTGGAGTTCTCCCCGTCGCAGGGGCAGAGTACGCTTCGCGTTTATCTCGACGTGCTCGACCGGTCGGAAGGGCGCGAGGTGGGCATCGACGATTGCGAGGCGGCCAGCCGCGAGCTGTCGGCATTGCTGGACGTGGAAGATCCGGTTCCGGGCCACTACGTGCTGGAGGTGTCCTCGCCGGGCATCGACCGTCCGCTGTTCACCGCCGGGCAGTTCGCCCGCGTGCTCGGGCAGGAAGTGAAGATCCTGCTCAAGGCGCCGATCGATGGCCGCCGCCGTCTGCGCGGCAAGCTGATGCAGGTGCAGGACGAGCAGATCGTGCTGGAAGCGGAAGGCAAGACATTCGAATTCGACCATGCGGACGTGGACGGTGCGCGCGTGGTGCCGGACTGGGTGGCGCTCGGTTACGTGCCGCAGCCCAGGAAGGGTGGCAAGAAACCGGCCCCGAAGGCCAACTGAGACATATCCCTGACGAGCAGGCGCCGGTTGTCCGGCGACCTACGGAGTGGTTGCAATGAGCAAAGAACTGTTGCTGGTGGTCGACGCGGTTGCCAACGAGAAGGGCGTGCCGCGTGAGGTCATTTTCGAGGCCATGGAGGCCGCGCTGGCTTCGGCCGCCAAGAAGCGCTACCCCGACGAGGATCCGGACATCCGCGTGGAGATCGACCGCCACACCGGCGAGTACGAGACCTTCCGCCGCTGGGAAGTCATCGCCGACGACGGCGAGATGGAATCGCCGTATTTCCAGGTGCGCCTGATGGACGCCGTGGACGAGCGCGAAGACGCGCAGGTCGGCGAATTCGTCGAGCAGCAGATCGAGAACGCCGAGTTCGGGCGCATTGCCGCGCAGGCCGCCAAGCAGGTGATCGTGCAGCGCGTGCGCGAAGCCGAGCGCCAGCAGGTGGTCGATGCGTTCCGTGACCGCGTGGGCGAGCTGGTGATCGGCATCGTCAAGCGCGTCGAGCGCGGCAACATCTACCTGGACCTGGGCAGCAATGCCGAGGCCTTCATCCCGCGTGACAAGACGATTCCGCGCGAGTCGCATCGCGTGGGCGACCGCGTGCGCGGCTATCTCTACGAGGTGAAGTCCGAAGTTCGCGGGCCGCAGTTGTTCGTTTCGCGCGCCGCGCCGGAATTCATGATCGAACTGTTCAAGCTCGAAGTGCCGGAAGTCGGCCAGGGCCTGGTCGAAATCAAGGGTTGTGCCCGCGATCCGGGCGATCGCGCCAAGATCGCCGTGCTCGCCCACGACACCCGCACCGATCCGATCGGCGCGTGCATCGGCATGCGCGGCTCGCGCGTGCAGGCGGTGTCCAACGAGCTCAACGGCGAGCGCGTGGACATCATCCTGTGGCACGAGAACCAGGCGCAGTTCGTCATCAACGCGATGGCGCCGGCCGAAGTGCAATCCATCATCATGGACGAGGAAAAACATTCGATGGACATCGCGGTGGCCGAGGACAAGCTGTCCCAGGCGATCGGCCGCGGTGGCCAGAACGTGCGACTGGCCAGCAAGCTCACCGGCTGGCAGCTCAACGTGATGACGCAGGACCAGGTCACCGCCAAGAGCGAGGCCGAGCAGAAGGCGGCGCTGGCGCTGTTCATGGACAAGCTTGAAGTGGACGAGGAGATCGCCAACATCCTCGTGCAGGAAGGCTTCTCCAGCGTCGAGGAAATCGCCTACGTGCCCAGCGCCGAGCTGCTGGCGGTGGAGGGTTTCGACGAGGACATCGTCGAGGAGCTCCGTGCCCGCGCCCGCGACGCGCTGCTCACCGAGGCGCTGGCCGTGGAAGAGGGTATCGACGAGCACCAGCCCACCGAGGAGCTGCTGGCGATCGAGGGCATGGACGAGGCCACCGCGTATGCGCTGGCGGCCCGCGGGATCAGCACGGTGGACGATCTGGCCGACCTCGCGGTCGACGACCTGATCGACATTGAGGGCATGGACGAAGAGCGCGCTGCCGCGCTGATCATGGCCGCACGTGCGCCGATGATCGAGCGGCTGGAGAAAGGCGGCTAACCGCGAGCGGACGCGCCCTGGAAGGGCGCGCCGGGGGAGTCCTGCGGGGCTCTCCACCACGGATGGAGGTGGACGTGCAGGCGAGGCCGCACGGACGATAGGCGCGGGAACGGCGGAGAAAGAACACGATGTCGGATGTCACGATCAAACAACTCGCCAAGGTACTTGGCATGCCGGTGGACAAGCTGCTCGGGCAGCTTGGCGAGGCGGGCATGAAATTTTCCGATCCGGAGCAGGTCATCAGCAGCACCGAGAAGGTGAAGCTGCTGGGCTTTCTGCGTCGCACCCATGGCAAGAACGAGGCCGCGCCGGAAGTCGATGACGCCGCGCCGCGCCAGATCACGCTCAAGCGCCGCAAGGTCAGCGAGCTCAAGGTCGCCACGCCCGGCGGGCGCGGCGCGGCGGCCAGCGCCAAGACGGTGAACGTCGAGGTGCGCGCCAAGCGCACCTACGTCAAGCGCAGCGTCATCGCCGAAGAGGCCGGTGTCGACAGCGAGCGCGAGGAGGCCATGCGCAAACTCGCCGAATCGCAGCAGCAGCGCGAGCACGAGGAGCGCGAGCGCCTCGAAGCCGAACGCCGCCGCGAGGAAGAGGCGCATCAGCGTGCCGCCGAGGCACAACGGGCGGCCGACGAGGCCCGTCGCCAGGCGGAAGCGGTTCAGGCCCGCCCCACCCAGGCCGACGAACCGGCTGCCGAGGCGTCGGATACCGAGAACTCCCGGGAACGTGCCGCCAGCGTGGACGCCGCGCCGGCGGGTGCAGCCACCAGCGGCACGACCGACCACAGCAGCTTCGGCATGATCGTGCCGCGTATCCACGAGCCGCGCCGTCGCGAAAAGAAGGTCGTAGTCGCCGCGCCTGCGCCGGCTCCTGCCGCCGCACCGGCCGCCGCCGCTCCCGCTGCGGCCCCGGCCAGCGGCGATGCGGGCAGCCGCAATGCCAAGGTCAAGCACGGCCGCGATCGCGACGACGCGCCCGGCGGCAAGCGTTTTGCCGGCGGCGAACTGCACCTGTCCGAGGCCGATCGCGCCCGTCGTTCGAGCAAGCGCGGCAAGCCCGGTCGTGGTGGTCGCGACATGGGGCGCAGCAGTTCCGCATCGGCCTCGTCGGGCGGTCCGCACGGCTTCACCCGTCCCACTGCCGCGGTGGTGCGCGAGGTAGTGGTGGGCGACGCCAACGTCGTCGCCGACCTGGCGCAGCAGATGGCGGTCAAGGGTTCGGAAGTGGTCAAGGCGCTCTTCAAGATGGGCGTGATGGCCACGATCAACCAGACCATCGATCACGACACCGCGGTGCTGGTGGTCGAGGAACTGGGCCACATCCCGGTCGCCGAAAGCCAGAACGACGCCGAGGCCGCGTTGGCCGCGCACACCCAGAACGCCGAGCTGGAGGGCGAGAAGAGCACGCGTCCGCCGGTGGTCACCATCATGGGTCACGTCGATCACGGCAAGACCTCGCTGCTGGACTACATCCGCCGCACCAAGGTCGCCTCGGGCGAGGCCGGTGGCATCACCCAACACATCGGTGCGTACCACGTGGAAACGCCCAAGGGCGTGATCACCTTCCTCGATACCCCGGGCCACGCCGCGTTCACCTCGATGCGTGCCCGCGGTGCACAGTCGACCGACATCGTGGTGCTGGTGGTGGCGGCCGACGACGGCGTCATGCCGCAGACCAAGGAGGCCGTGGAGCATGCGCGCGCCGCCAAGGTGCCGCTGATCGTTGCGGTCAACAAGATGGACAAGTCCGACGCCAACCCGGACAACGTCAAGCAGGGCCTGGGCAACCTCGAGGTGATCCCCGAAGAGTGGGGCGGCGACACGCCGTTCGTGCCGGTGTCGGCCAAGACCGGCATGGGCATCGATGTTCTGCTCGATGCGATCTCGGTACAGGCCGAGGTGATGGAGCTGAAGGCCGTGAAGGACGGCCCCGCCTCCGGCGTGGTGATCGAGTCCAGCCTGGATCGTGGCCGCGGCCCGGTGGCCACGGTGCTGGTGCAGCAGGGCACGCTCAAGCGCGGCGACTTCGTGGTCTGCGGCGTGGAGTTCGGTCGCATGCGCGCGCTGGTCGACGAGACCGGCAAGACCGTGCAAGAAGCCGGCCCGTCGATTCCGGTGCAGGTGCTGGGACTGTCCGGCGTGCCGGAGTCGGGCGACGACTTCGTGGTGGTGGCCGACGAGCGCCTGGCGCGCGAAGTGGCGGCGGAGCGCGCGCAGAAGCGCCGCGACAACCGCATGGTCAGCAAGGCCAACCGCCTCGAGGACATCATGGCGCAGATGGGTCAGGGCGATGTGCAGACGCTCAACATCCTGGTCAAGGCCGACGTGCAGGGATCGGTGCAGGCGTTGCGCGAGTCGCTCAGCCAGATCGGCAACGAGAGCGTCAAGGTCAACGTGATCGCCTCCGGCGTCGGCGGCATCAACGAGTCCGACGCGACGCTCGCCGCTGCGTCCAAGGCGTTGATCATCGGCTTCAACGTGCGCGCCGATGCTTCGGCGCGCAAGGTGATCGACACCTCGGGCCTGGACGTGCGCTATTTCTCGATCATCTATGACGTGATCGATCAGGTGACCCAGGCGGCTACCGGTCTGCTGGGCATGGAAGTGCGCGAGGAGATCATCGGCCTGGCGCAGGTGCGCGATGTGTTCCGCAGTTCCAAGTTCGGCGCGGTGGCCGGCTGCATGGTCACCGAAGGCACGGTCAAGCGATCCAAGCCGATCCGCGTGCTGCGCGACAACACGGTGGTGTTCGAGGGCGAGCTGGAGTCGCTGCGCCGCTTCAAGGACCTGGTCGACGAAGTACGCAACGGCATGGAGTGCGGTATCGCCGTGAAGCAGTACAACGACGTCAAGGTCGGCGACCAGATCGAGTGCTTCGAGCGCATCGAGGTGGCCCGCACCCTTTGAGTGAGCCAGGGACGAGAGACGAGTAGCGAGGGCGCGAAAATCCCTGGTCCGGCAAGCCTCCGAAGTCCGGGCAGTTTTGTCCGGGCTTCGCATTTTTCCTGACACTGCGATGTTGGCGCCCTCGCTACTCGTCTCTCGTCCCTGTGACGACGAAGGAGTCAAGCCATGCCCTCACGCGATTTCAAACGTACCGACCGCGTTGGCGCCGAGCTGCGCCGCGAGCTCGGACTGCTGGTGCACGCCGCGGTGCGCGATCACGCGCTGCCTTCGGTGAGCGTGTCCGACGTGGAGATCACCCGCGACATGGACTGGGCGACGGTATGGATCACCGCGCTGCAGGCGGAGCAGGCGCCCGAGGCGCTGAAGGCGCTGAAGGAACACACCGGCGAATTCCGTCGCGCGCTCGCCCGCGGCATGCGGCTGCGCCGGGTGCCGGAACTGCGCTTCAAGTACGACGATTCGGTGGACAAGGGTGAGCGCATCGAGACCCTGCTGCGCCAGGACGCGCCACCGACCGCCGCGGTCGATGCCATCGACCCGGACGAACCTGCCGACGACTGATGGGACGCGCGGTGTTCCGGGACCTGCACGGGCTGGTCCTGCTCGACAAGCCGCTGGGCCTGAGCTCCAACCAGGCACTGCAGGCGGTGCGCCGGCTGATCCGCGCCGCCAAGGGCGGGCACACCGGCGCGCTCGACCCGCTGGCGACCGGCCTGCTGCCGCTGTGCTTCGGCGAAGCCACCAAGCTGGCCGGCCATCTGCTGGAATCACGCAAGGCGTACGCCGCCGAATGTCGGTTGGGCGTCACCACGACCACCGCCGATCGGGAAGGCGAGGTGCTGCAGCAGCGCCCGGTGCCGTCGCTGGACGAGGCGCGGATCGAGGCGGCGCTGGCGCCGCTGCGCGGGCGCATCCGTCAGGTGCCGCCGGCGTATTCGGCGATCAAGCAGGGCGGCGAGCCGCTGTATCTGAAGGCCCGCCGTGGCGAGGCGGTCGAGGTGCCGGCGCGCGAAGTGGACGTCCACCGGCTCGAACTCACCGGCCGCTGCGACGACCGGCTGCAACTGGAAATCGAGTGCGGCTCGGGCACCTACATCCGCAGCCTGGCCGTGGATCTGGGCGAGGCGCTGGGCTGTGGCGCGCATCTCGTGTCGCTGCGCCGCCTGTGGGTGGAGCCATTCCGGCAGCCGGCCATGGTCACGCTGGCACAGATCGAGGCGGCCGCCGTGCAGGGCGACGAGGTGCTGCTGGCGCTCCTGCGGCCGGTGGCTGAGGGGCTGGCACACCGGCCTGCCGTGCATCTGGACGCGATGCAGAGTCGGGCCGTGGCGCAGGGCCGGCGGGTGGTCCTGGAACCCGCCGGCTTGCCTGCCGGGCCGTGCGCCGCGTACGCCGCCGATGGCAGCCTGCTGGCCCTGGCCGAGCTGGATGAGCAGGGCCAGCTGCGGGTGCTGCGGGGTTTCAACCTGCCGCCGCCCGGGTGAGCGCAGAAACAAACACGGTGCAAGGCACCCGGACGGCGCCCCCGGATGACGGTCTTGTTGTGGTGCAGCCCACATCGCTACAATGAGTAGCTTGATTTACCCGATTCATTCAACCAGTCGAAGCTTGCGCAACGTCATCGCGCGGTGACGTTGCGCAAGCTTCGCATTCGCTTTTAAGGAAGAGATACCCATGTCCCTCACCGCAGAACAGACCGGCAAGATCATTGCTGATTTCGGCCGCGTGCCGAACGACACCGGTTCGCCGGAAGTGCAGGTTGCCCTGCTTTCCGCCCGCATCGACCACCTCACCGGCCACTTCAAGACCCACAAGCAGGATCACCACTCGCGCCGTGGCCTGCTGCAGCTGGTCAACCGCCGCAAGAGCCTGCTCGCCTACCTGAAGGATCGCGACCTGGCCCGCTATCAGAGCCTGATCGAGCGCCTCGGCCTGCGCCGCTAATCCGACAAGGACACATATCACGTGGCGAAAGTAACCAAGTCATTCCAGTACGGTAATCACGAAGTCACGCTGGAGACGGGCGAAATTGCCCGCCAGGCGTCCGGTGCGGTCATGGTCAGCATGGGCGGCACCGTGGTGCTGGTCACCGCCGTGGCCGCGACCAAGCCGCGCGAGGGGCAGGATTTCTTCCCGCTCACCGTCGACTACGTCGAGAAGTTCTACTCCGCCGGCCGCATTCCCGGCGGCTTCTTCAAGCGCGAAGGCCGTCCGACCGAGAAGGAGACGCTGACCTCGCGCCTGATCGATCGTCCGGTGCGCCCGCTGTTCCCGGAGGACTTCAAGAACGAAGTCCAGGTGATCGCCCAGGTCGTCTCGCTTGATCCCGAGATCGACGGCGACATTCCGGCCATGCTCGGCGCCTCCGCCGCGCTGTCGCTGGCTGGCATCCCGTTCCAGGGGCCGATCGGCGCCGCCCGCGTGGGTTACGCCAACGGCCGGTACGTGCTGAACCCGACGCACACCGAGCTGAAGACCTCCGACCTCGACCTCGTCGTCGCCGGCACCTCCGGCGCCGTGCTGATGGTGGAGTCCGAGGCCAAGCTGCTGTCCGAGGACGTGATGCTCGGCGCGGTGATGTTCGGCCACCAGCAGATGCAGGTAGCGATCAACGCCATCGCCGAGCTGGCCGCCGAAGCCGCCAGGCCCTCGTGGAACTGGCAGGCGCCGGCCCGCAACGAGTCGCTGATCGCCGCGCTCAAGGGCGCCGTGGGCGACAAGCTGGAGCAGGCCTTCCAGGTGCGCGACAAGCTGCAGCGCCGCGACGCGATCTCGGCGATCAAGGCCGACGCGATGGAGTCGCTCAAGGCGCAGGCCGAGCAGCACGGCTGGAGCTCGGCCGAGCTGGGCAAGGAATTCGCCGAACTCGAATACCGCACCATGCGCGACAGCGTGCTGAAGACCAAGGTGCGTATCGACGGGCGCCAGCTCGACGACGTGCGTCCGATCTCGGTGCGCGTGGGCGTGCTGCCGCGCACGCACGGCTCGGCGCTGTTCACCCGCGGCGAGACGCAGGCGCTGGTGGTGGCCACGCTCGGCACCACCCGTGATGCGCAGATCATCGACGCGCCGGAAGGCGAGTCGAAGGATCCGTTCCTGTTCCACTACAACTTCCCGCCGTTCTCGGTGGGCGAGGCCGGTCGCTTCGGTGCGCCGAAGCGCCGCGAGATCGGCCACGGCCGCCTGGCCAAGCGCGGCGTGCAGGCGGTCAAGCCGAGCATTGAGGAGTTCCCGTACGTAGTGCGCGTGGTCTCGGAGATCACCGAGTCCAACGGTTCCTCGTCGATGGCGTCGGTGTGCGGTTCCTCGCTGGCGATGATGGACGCCGGCGTGCCGCTGAAGGCGCCGGTGGCCGGCATTGCCATGGGCCTGGTCAAGGAAGGCAGCGACTTCGTCGTGCTGTCGGACATCCTGGGCGACGAGGATCATCTCGGCGACATGGACTTCAAGGTGGCCGGCAGCGCCGATGGCATCTCCGCGCTGCAGATGGACATCAAGATCGACGGCATCACCGAGGAGATCATGAAGGTGGCGCTGGAGCAGGCCAAGCGTGGTCGCCTGCACATCCTCGGCGAGATGGCCAAGGTCATCAGCACGCCGCGTTCGGAGATGAGCGAGTACGCGCCGCGCCTGCTCACCATCAAGATCCATCCGGACAAGATCCGCGAAGTGATCGGCAAGGGTGGCGCGACCATCCGCTCGATCACCGAGGAGACCGGCACCACCATCGACATCAGCGACGACGGCACCGTCATCATCGCCTCGGTCAACCGCCTGGCGGCCGACGAGGCGAAGAAGCGCATCGAGCAGATCGTCTCCGACGTCGAGCCGGGCCGCATCTACGAGGGCAAGGTCGCCAAGCTGATGGACTTCGGCGCGTTCGTGACGATCATGCCGGGCAAGGATGGTCTGGTGCACGTGTCGCAGATTTCCTCCGAGCGC
This sequence comes from Dyella sp. KRB-257, assembly GCF_049445995.1. NCBI lineage: Bacteria > Pseudomonadati > Pseudomonadota > Gammaproteobacteria > Lysobacterales > Rhodanobacteraceae > Dyella > Dyella sp. KRB-257. The sequence goes on from NZ_JBMSDZ010000009.1 coordinate 102,141, forward strand.
GTGGAAAAGGTGTCCGACAAGCTCAAGGAAGGCGACATCGTGAAGGTCAAGGTGCTGGAGGTGGACAAGCAGGGCCGCATCCGCCTGTCCATGAAGGCGGTGACCGAAGACGAAGCCGCCGGCGCCTGAGTCGAGACTCGCGTCGAATGCATCGAAGGCCCGGCGGCGACGCCGGGCCTTCTTCGTTTTACGCCACATCCATTTGCTACGATGCTCGCGATATCCGCATCCGGAGACAGTCATGGCCGATCAGGCGAGCGACTTCATCAGGCAATCCCAGGCCATGGCCCAGCAATCGTGGGAGCAGTGGATGCGCTACCTGCAGCAGACCTCGACCCAGCCGCCGGCATCGCCGTTCGGTGGCATGGGCACCGGGTTTTCGCCGGGCGACCCGACGTTCGGCATGGGGGCCGCCACGGGCGCGCCGTTGAACGGTGTGCTCGAGCGCAGCCTCACCGGCATCAAGGGCTACCTCGACTGGATGCAGCGCGCCGCCAGCAGCCAGGCCGATCCGCTGGGCACCGACTGGCAGGCGCAGATGCAGCAGTTGTTCGGCCACGCCGGCCAACCGTTTGCGCAGGCATTCGGCGGCATCGACAGCACCGCCGCGCAGGGTTTCGTACAGCAGTGGCAGGCCTGGCTGGCGGCGGTCGGGCAGGGCGGTTCGGCTGGTGCCGACTGGCACCGGCCCATGCACATGCCTGCCTTCGGCCTGCAGCGCGAGCAGCAGGAAAGGCAGCAGGCGCTGATGGCCGCGATGCTCGACAGCGCCGAACAGCAGCGGCGCTACCAGGCGCTGATCCTGCGTGCGAACGCGCAGGGGCTGGAGCGCCTGCAGGACAGGCTGGCCGAGCACTCCGAGCCCGGCCGGCAGATCGAATCGCTGAAGGCGCTGTACGACCTGTGGGTCGACTCGGTCGAGGAGGCCTATGCCGAGATCGCGCTCAGCGACGAATTCCGCGAGGTCTACGGCGCCATGGTCAACGCGCAGATGCTTGAGCGCCAACTCATGCAGCAACAGCTGGAAGAACTGTGCCGCCAGCTCGGCCTGCCCACGCGCAGCGAGGTCGACAGCCTGGGCAAGCGCCTGCAGGAAGTGCGGCGCGAGCAGCGTGCGGCCAGCCGCGGCGACGCGGACGAAGAATTCGCTGTGCTGCGCACCGAACTGGCGGCCCTGAAGAAACAGCTGGACGGTGCCGGCCTCTCCAACCGGCCGACGGCGCCTGATACGGCGCCCCATCCGGCCAGCGTTGCGAAATCGCCGGCGCCAAGAATTGCCGCGAAGAAGGCCGTGGCGAAGAAGGCGGCGTCTTCCGCCGGCGCGCCCGCCATGCGCAAGCACTCATCGGCGAAGGCCAGGCCGTCGGCCCGGTCGGCGGCAAAAAAGACGGTCCCGGACCACGCCGTCGTGAAAAAGGCCGTCTCGAAGAAAAAGCCGGCGACGCGGCCGGCCGCGGTCAAGAAGGCCGCCCCGGCGGTGGTGCCGGCTCCGGCACCGGCGGCCAGTGGCAGTCGCAAGCGAGCGGCGGCGCGCTCGCGCCGGATGGCGGTGACGAAGGCTCCGGGGGGCAAGCGGCGTTCGATCGTCGGCCCGGGCACCCCTGCGCCGCGCCGCGCGGGGCGCAAGTAAGGGATGGCCATGTACACACCGCTGCGCATCGACCCGGCCCAGGCGCTGGCCGAGATCAACCGTTTCCAGCACAAGCTGGCGGCCGGCATGCAGAACCTGCCGAAACTCGGCGAGCCGCACTACGCCAACACGCCGCGCGAGCTGGTCTACAGCGAGGACAAGCTCAAGGTGTGGCACTTCACCGGCAGCCGCCCCACCGCGAAGACGCCGGTGCTGATCGTCTACGCCCTGGTCAACACGGTATGGATGACCGACCTGCAGCCCGACCGCTCGCTGGTGCGCAACCTGCTCGGGCAGGGCGAGGACGTCTACCTGATCGACTGGGGCTACCCCGACGGCGCCGATCGCTGGCTCACGCTGGACGATTACCTCAACGGCTACCTCGACCGCTGCGTCGACGTGGTGCGTCATCGCCACGGGCTCGATGCGCTCAACCTGCTCGGCATCTGCCAGGGCGGTGCATTCTCGCTGTGCTACACGGCGATGCACCCGGACAAGGTGAAGAACCTGATCACCATGGTCACCCCGGTGGATTTCCACACGCCGGACAACATGCTCTCGCACTGGGTGCAGAACCTCGACGTCGACCGCTTCGTCGACGTGATGGGCAACATCCCCGCGGGGCTGATGAACTGGGTCTACCTCACGCTCAAGCCGCTGCGACTGAACCAGCAGAAATACGTGGGCCTGGTCGACATCCTCGACAACCCGGCCGAGCTGGAGAACTTCCTGCGGATGGAGAAGTGGATCTTCGATTCGCCCGACCAGGCCGGCGAAGCCTTCCGCCAGTTCATCAAGGATTTCTACCAGGGCAACAAGCTGGTCAGGCGCTCGCTGGAGATCGGTGGGCGTCCGGTCGACCTGGGACTGATCCAGCAGCCGGTGCTCAACATCTACGCCGAACAGGATCACCTGGTGCCGCCCGACGCTTCGCGCGCGCTGCGCCAGCACATCGGCACGCGCGACTACACCGAGGTGGCATTCAAGGGCGGGCACATCGGCATCTACGTCTCCGGTCGGGCTCAGCGCGAGGTGCCGCCGGCGATCCACCAGTGGCTGCGTGCGCGCGGCTGATTCCGGAGGATATCGAACCATGACCGAAGGCAAGCGGCTGCAGCGCTCCGGCACCCACCGCAGCATTGCCGGCGTGTGTGGCGGCATCGCCGACTACTACGGCTGGGATCCCGCCCTGGTGCGCGTGGGATGGATCGTGCTGACCCTGCTGGGAGGCTCCGGCATACTGCTCTATCTGGTGCTGTGGCTGGTGATGCCGAAGGCCGCCTGAGCCGGGCCGGCCCCTTGCGCAACACCATGCCGCGCGCCGCGCGGCCAACTTTTCCGACGTACGAAGACTCCCGATGGATTACGACCGTTACGACCGCGTCCGTGCCGTGCAATGGCAGGGCGATCACCTGCGACTGCTCGACCAGCGCCGGCTCCCGCACGAAGAGCGCTGGATGGATTGCCGGACCGCCGCCGACGTGACCCTGGCCATTCGCGACCTGGTGGTGCGCGGCGCGCCGGCGATCGGCATTGCCGCCGCCTGGGGCGTGGTGCTTGCCGCGCAGCAGGGTGCGCCGCTGGACACGGCGCTGGCGATGCTGCGCGCGGCGCGACCGACGGCGGTCAACCTGATGTGGGCGCTGGACCGCATGAAGCAGCGCATCGCCGCCGGCGCCGATGCTGCCGCACTGGCGGTCGAAGCCCAGGCGATCCAGGACGAAGACCTCGCCGCCAACCGGCACATGGGCGAGCTGGGCGCGGCGCTGATCGCGCCGGGCTCGGGCGTATTGACCCACTGCAACACCGGCTCGCTGGCCACCGCCGGGTTCGGCACGGCGCTCGGTGTGATCCGCGCCGGCGTCGCCGGCGGACGCATCGATCACGTCTATGCCGGCGAGACGCGGCCGTGGCAGCAGGGCGCGCGGCTGACCATGTACGAGCTGGTGCGCGACGGCATCCCGGCCAGACTGATCGCCGACTCGGCCGCGGCCCATCTCATGAAATCCGGCGCCGTGCAGTGGGTGATCGTCGGCGCCGATCGCATTGCGGCCAACGGCGACACCGCCAACAAGATCGGCACCTACCAGCTCGCCATCGCCGCGCGCCATCACGGCGTGAAGTTCATGGTGGTGGCACCGTCCTCGACGGTGGACATGGCCACGCCCGACGGCGAAGCGATCGAGATCGAGCTGCGCGACGCCACCGAGCTGCTCTCCACCGGCGGGCAGCGCACCGTGGTGGAGGGTGCCGAGGCGTGGAACCCGGTGTTCGACGTCACCCCGGCCGAACTGATCGACGCCATCGTCACCGAGCGCGGCGTGATCGAGCGGCCCGACGCGGCCGTGATGCAGGCGGTCTTCGGCGGGTGAGGTTGCCGCGCGACATCACGCTGTTCGCGATCGGCGGCGTGCTCGGCCTGCTCATCGACGCGGCGGTGGTGCAGGCGCTGGTGGGCCTGCAGCACTGGAACGCCTACCTCGCGCGCGTGGTGTCGTTCCTGCTCGCCGCCACGTTCACCTGGTGGTGGAACCGGCGGCACACCTTCGCGGGCCGTTCCAGCGGGCGTCGTGCGCATGCCGAATGGCTGCACTGGCTGGCGCTGATGAGCGCCGGTGCGGTGGTCAACTACGGCGTGTACGTGCTGTGCCTGCAGCTGTTTCCGGTCTGGCATCGGTGGCCGGCACTGGCCGCGGCGGTCGGATCGGCGGTGGCTGCGCTGGTCAATTTTTCGGCAGCACGCGGGGTGCTTTTCCGTCACCCCAAGACACCGCGCTAAGTGATTGATGCAAAAGCACTAAATACTGCCGTACAAAGTGCTTTCGTGGTACACTGCGCAGCTTGAATTCCGGGTCGCTTGCGCACGCGCCTGAGGCGCTGGCGATGCGGTTTTTTTTCGTTCACTGGGAAGCCGATTGATGGCAGAACTCGCCAAAGAAGTCATCCGCGTCAATATCGAAGACGAGATGCGCCAGAGTTACCTCGACTACGCCATGAGCGTGATCGTGGGACGCGCCCTCCCGGACGTGCGCGACGGCCTCAAGCCGGTCCATCGCCGCGTGCTTTTTGCGATGAGTGAGCTGGGCAACGCCTGGAACAAGCCGTACAAGAAGTCGGCCCGCGTGGTCGGTGACGTCATCGGTAAATACCATCCGCACGGCGATGCCTCGGTCTACGACGCCATCGTGCGCATGGCGCAGCCGTTCTCGCTGCGCTACATGCTGGTCGACGGCCAGGGCAACTTCGGTTCGGTCGACGGCGACAACGCGGCGGCGATGCGCTACACCGAGGTGCGCATGTCGCGCCTCACCCACGAGCTGCTGGCGGACATCGACAAGGAAACCGTCGACTTCGGGCCCAACTACGACGAGAGCGAGCACGAGCCGCTGGTGCTTCCCACCCGGGTGCCGGCACTGCTGATCAACGGCTCGGCCGGCATCGCGGTGGGCATGGCCACCAACATTCCGCCGCACAACCTCACCGAGGTGATCGGCGCGACCATCGCGCTGATCGATGCCCCGTCGCTGGGCATCGACGAGCTGATGACCTATATCCCGGGGCCGGACTTTCCCACCCACGGCATCATCAACGGCTCGGCCGGCATCGTCGAGGCGTATCGCACCGGCCGCGGCCGCATCCTGGTGCGTGCGCGCACCGAGATCGAGACCGAGCCGAACGGCCGCGAGACGATCCTCATCCACGAGTTGCCGTACCAGGTGAACAAGGCGCGGCTGATCGAGAAGATCGCCGAGCTGGTGAAGGAAAAGAAGCTCGAAGGCATCAGCGAGCTGCGCGACGAGTCCGACAAGGACGGCATGCGCGTGGTGATCGAGATCCGTCGCGACGCGATGGCCGACGTGGTGCTCAACAACCTGTTCCAGCAGACCCAGCTGCAGGTCACCTTCGGCATCAACATGGTGGCGCTGCTCGACGGCCAGCCGAAACTGCTCAACCTGAAGGACATCCTCGAGGCCTTCATCCGTCATCGCCGCGAGGTGGTGACCCGCCGCACCATCTTCGATCTGCGCAAGGCCCGCGCCCGCGCGCACATCCTCGAAGGCCTCACCGTCGCGCTGGCCAACATCGACGAGATGATCGAGCTGATCAAGACCTCGGCCTCGCCGGCCGAGGCGCGCGAGCGCATGCTGGCGCGCAAGTGGCAGCCGGGCATGGTGGGGGCGCTGCTTTCCGCCGCCGGCGCCGATGCGTCGCGTCCGGAGGACATGGACCCGCGCGACGGGCTCAAGGCCGAGGGCTACCAGTTGTCCGACGTGCAGGCGCAGGAAATCCTCGCCATGCGCCTGCACCGCCTCACCGGGCTGGAGCAGGAGAAGCTGTCCGACGAATACCGCCAGATCCTCGACACCATCCGCGGGCTGATCGAGATCCTGGAAAATCCCGAGGTGCTGCTCAACGTGATCCGCGAGGAGCTGGAGGCGATCAAGACCGAGTTCGGCGACGCGCGCCGCACCGAGATCCAGGTCTCGCAGGAAGACCTCAACGTACTCGACCTGATCGCGCCGGAAGACGTGGTGGTGACGCTGTCGCATACCGGCTACATCAAGCGCCAGCCGGCCAGCACCTACCGGTCGCAGCGCCGCGGCGGCAAGGGCCGTTCGGCCTCCGCGCTGAAGGACGAGGACGTCGTCGAGCAGCTGTGGGTGGTCAACACGCACGACACGCTGCTGGCGTTCTCCAGCACCGGTCGCGTCTACTGGCTGAAGGTGTACCAGATCCCGGAGGCCGGCCCGAACGCGCGCGGCAAGCCGATCGTCAACCTGCTGCCGCTGGCCGAGGGCGAGAAGGTGCAGGCGGTGCTGCCGGTGCGCGAGTACGCCGAGGACCGCTTCGTGTTCTTCGCCACCCGCAACGGCACGGTGAAGAAGACCCCGTTGCCGGAGTTCGCCTTCCAGCTGCAGAAGGGCAAGCAGGCGATCAACCTGGCCGACGGCGATGCGCTGGTGAACGTGGCGCTTACCGACGGCAACAGCGACGTGCTGCTGTTCGCCTCCAACGGCAAGGTCAACCGCTTCGACGAGAACACCGTGCGCTCGATGGGCCGCACCGCCACCGGCGTGCGCGGCATGCGACTGGCGGAGGGCGTCGAGGTGGTGTCGATGATCGTGGCGGCCGAGGGCGACATCCTCACCGCCACCGCCCGCGGCTACGGCAAGCGCACCGCGCTCGACGAATTCCCGAAGAAGGGCCGTGGCACGCAGGGCGTGATCGGCATCCAGTGTTCCGGGCGCAACGGTCCGCTGGTCGCCGCGGTGCAGGTCACCGAGGCGCACGAGCTGATGCTGATCTCCAACCAGGGCACCCTGGTGCGCACCCGCGTCGCCGAAGTCTCGCAGCTCGGCCGCAACACCCAGGGCGTCACCCTGATCAGGCTGCCGGCCGACGAGGTCCTGGTCAGCGTGGTGCGGCTGGAGGCCGAGGAGGACAACGGCGAAGAGACCGAGGCATTGGTGCCTGAAGGCCAGCCGCCGCAGGCCGATGCCGACACGGCGCCGGCCGGCGACGAGGCCTGATCACTCGCCAGTGATGGCACCACGAAAAACCCCGGCCTGCGCCGGGGTTTTTTCGTTTCATCGACGAGAGAGCCTCAACCTGACGCCATGCGCGTGAGCAACAGGCAGCGCACCCGCATCCGGTGCTCCTTGTGGCGCGGATGGCGGGCAGGTTCCCGGGGATCCTGAACCGCGCCGGCCGCGGCTGTCGCCTTGAATCGCGGCCGGCCGCACCTACTTGACAGGCAAGCGGCGCGCACGCCGTAACCTTTTCGAGGAGTCAGCCATGAGCAACCGCAACCCGATGCAGTGGAGCGCCACCCGCATGTTTCCGGAGGAAGTCCGCCAGGTCTTCGACCGCTTCTTCCAGACCGAGGACGGCGATGCCTCCAACGTGGTGACCAGCCAGTGGGCGCCGCACGTGGACATCCGCGAGGACGACCAGCGCTTCGTGATCCTGGCCGACATCCCGGGCGTGGATCCGGCGCAGATCGAAGTGAGCATGGAGAAGGGCATCCTGACCATCAAGGGCGAGCGCCAGGCACCGAGCGGTGACAACAGCAAGTACACCCGGGTCGAGCGCGCCCACGGCGTGTTCCATCGCCGCTTTACGCTGCCGGACAGCGCCGATGCCGAGGGCATCACCGCCACCGGCAAGTTCGGCGTGCTGGAAATCGCCATCCCCAAGAAGCCGCTGGCCACGCCGCGCCGCATCACCATCAACGCGGCCGAGTAAGCTGACCCCGACCGCATCCGCGGCAGGCACATGCCCGCCGCGGAACCTGCATGATCCGTCGCCGGGGAGAGGTGAGTGGAGTTCAAAGACTATTACGACATCCTGGGCGTGAAGCCCGATGCCAGCGAGGCGGAGATCAAGGCCGCCTATCGCAAGCTGGCGCGGCAATACCATCCGGACAAGAACAAGGAGTCCGGTGCCGAGGACAGGTTCAAGGCCATCAACGAGGCCAACGAGGTGCTGCGCGACAAGGAAAAGCGCCGCGCCTACGATCAGGTGCGCGCCGGCGGCTACCGCGGCGGTGAGCAGTTCCGCCCGCCGCCGGGCTTCGGCCAGGGCTATGACTTTGGCCACGGCGGCGCCGGTGAGGGCGACTTCAGCGACTTCTTCGAGAGCCTGTTCGGTCGCGGCGCGGGCGGCCATCGCGGCCAGCCCCGCGCGCGGCGCGGTCGCGACGTGCAGGCGCAGGTGCAGATCGATCTGCAGACCGCGTTCGACGGCGGCCGCACCCGTGTGGCGCTGCACGACGGCCACGGCAACGAGCGCGTGCTGGAAGTGAAGATCCCGGCCGGCATCCAGCCGGGGCAGGTGATCCGGCTGTCCGGCCAGGGCCATGCCGGCGCGGCAGGCGGCCCCAACGGCGACCTGCTGCTGGAAGTGGCGATCCGCGATGACGCCCGCTTCAAGCTGGACGGGCGCAACGTGCTGCACGTGCTGCCGATCGCCCCCTGGGAGGCGGCGCTGGGCGCCACGGTGCCGGTGCCGACGCTGGCCGGCACGGTGGATCTGCGCATTCCGGCCGGTTCGCAGTCGGGCAAGAAGCTGCGGCTGAAGGGCCGCGGCATGCCCGGTTCGCCGCCCGGCGACCAGCTGGTGGAGCTGTCTATCCGCACGCCACCGGCCGACGACGACAAGCAGCGCAAGGCCTACGAGTCGCTGCACAGGCACTTTGCGGACTACGACCCGCGCGGCTGAAACGTGGCCGGTCCGCAGGCATCCAACGAACACGGCGCCCGCGGGCGCCGTGTTTGGTGTCCGGCGATGGCCGCGCCGGTCAGGCGGGCAGCAGCTCGGCCAGCGTGGCGACCAGCTCGTCCTCCTTGATCGGCTTGGTGACGTAGGCCTTGGCGCCCTGGCGCATGCCCCAGACCTTGTCGGTCTCCTGGTCCTTGGTGGTCACCAGCACCACCGGGATGTGCGCGGTGGTGGGGTCCTTGCTGATCGTGCGGGTGGCCTGGAAACCGTTGAGGTTGGGCATCACCACGTCCATCAGGATCAGGTCCGGCAGCTCGCGCTTGGCCGCCTCGACGCCGGCGGCGCCGTCCTCGGCGGTCAGCGCCTCGTGGCCGAGCTTCTCCACGACACGTTTGAGACCGAGCAACTGCGACGGGGAATCGTCGACGATGAGGATACGGGCCATAAGGTGGGGATCCCTTGTGCGAAAGTGAATGAATTCTAAGCTGCGCCCGACCGGCTTCCAAGTCGCCGCGATCAGGTGCCGGCGTGGCGCACCACGGTACGGCCGAACGACTGGCCGGCCAGCATGGCGGGAAACACGGCCGGCAGTTCGTCGAGGGTGACTTCGCGGGTGGCGATGCGATCGAGGTGACGCGGTTTCCAGTCGCTCGCCAGATGCTGCCACACCCGGTCGCGCTGGTCGCGTGCAGTGCCGGCGCTGGCCACGCCCAGCAGGTTCACGCCGCGGATGATGAAGGGCATCACGGTGCTGTCGAACGCGATGCCGCCGGCGTTGCCGCAGATCGCCACGTTGCCGTACGGCGCGATCAGCGGCAGCAGGCCGGCCAGCATCGTGCCGCCGACGTTGTCCAGCGCACCGCCGAAGCGCGCCGAGTCCATCGGCTTGCCGCTGAAGGCGAGCTGGTGGCGGTCGATGCACTGCGCCGCGCCCAGTTCGGCGAGAAAGCCGAAGTGATCGGCCTTGCCGCTGATCGCGTGCACCTCGTAGCCGGCACGTGCGTACATGTCGACCGCCAGCATGCCCACGCCGCCGGTGGCGCCGGTGACGGCGATCGGCCCGAGCGACGGCGTCTGGCGGTTGTCCTGCATCTGCGCCAGCGCCAGCGCGGCGGTGAAGCCGGCGGTGCCCAGGATCATGCTCTCGCGCAGGCCCAGGCCGGCGGGCAGGGGAATGGTCCAGCGCGCGTCCAGGCGTACGTACTCGCCGTAGCCGCCGTCGCGCGTCTCGGACAGGCCGGCGCCGGTACACAGCACCGCATCGCCTTCCTTGAACGCCGGATCGGTCGACGCCACCACGTGGCCGGCCACGTCAATGCCGCCGTTGAGCGGGAACTGACGCAGGATCCGGCCCTTGCCGGTGCCGGCCAGCGCGTCCTTGAAGTTCACCGAAGAGTAGGCAGCCTTGACCAGCACTTCGCCCGGCCAGAGCGCATCGGTATCCATGGTTTCCAGGCCGGCATGGAAGCCGGCATCGTCCTGGTGAATGCGAAAGGCACGGAACGAAGTCATGCGAAATGCTCCTGGCATCAAGCCTTGATGCTGGCCGGTCCGATCACGCGGGCGGCGTGGCCGCCGTCATAGCCGGCCATCCAGTCGAACAGGGTGGTCATCGAATCGCCGAACCATACACTGTCGCGCTGGCCGGGCTGTACAAAACCTTCGTCGACCATGTGGTCCATCAGGCCGCGCAGACCGGCGTAGTAGCCGCGCACGTCGAGGAAGGCGCACGGGTAGCGGTGCAGTCCGAGCTGCGCCCAGGTCAGCATCTCGAATATCTCGTCCATGGTGCCGAAGCCGCCGGGCAGGGCGACGAAGGCATCGGACAGTTCGTACATGCGGGTCTTGCGCTGGTGCATGGTGTCGACCACCACCAGTTCGGTCAGGCCGGTGTGCGCGACCTCTTTCTCGACCAGCTGGCGCGGGATCACCCCGATCACCTTGCCGCCGGCGGCCAGCACCGCGTCGGCCACCATGCCCATCAGGCCGACCTTGCCGCCGCCGTACACCAGCGCGATGCCACGGCGTGCGAGCTCGCTGCCGAAGTCGTGCGCCAGTGCGAGGTAGGCCGGATCGTTGCCGTTGGCGGAGCCGCAGTAGACGCAGAGGGAGGTGATGTGGGGCATGACGTTGCCTGTAGCGATCAGCAGGAAACCGTCATTCCAGCGCAAGCTGGAATCCAGTGACTTCCGGAGTTCACGCAAAAAGTCACTGGATTCCGGCTTGCGCTGGAATGACGGCGGAAGAGCAAGCGGCCCGCCCATGCCGCCACGAGCGGGCCGAAGGCGCCGGATCCCGGATCAACGCCCATCCATGGGCTGTCCGGGATGAGCGCATCCTTGTGGATGTGGATCCCGGATCAACGCCCATCCATGGGCTGTCCGGGATGAGCGCATCCTGCGCTCAATTGCCCTTGTGGATGGCGCGCTTGTCGACCGACAGGGCCGCTTCGTGCACGGCTTCGGACAACGTCGGATGCGCGTGGACGATGCGGGCAAGGTCTTCCGACGAGCCCTTGAACTCCATCGCCACCACGCACTCGGCGATCAGCTCGGATACGCCGGGGCCGACCATGTGCACGCCCAGGATGCGGTCGGTCTCGGCATGGGCGAGCATCTTCACCTGGCCGATCGCCTCGTTCATCGCCACGGCGCGGCCGATGGCGGCGAACGGGAAGCTGCCGACCTTGTACGGGACGCCGGCGTCCTTCAGTTCCTTCTCGGTCTTGCCGGCCCAGGCGATTTCCGGCTCGGTGTAGATCACCCACGGAATGGTGTCGAAGTTGACGTGGCCGGCCTTGCCGGCGATCCATTCGGCCACCGCCACGCCTTCCTCGGAACCCTTGTGCGCCAGCATCGGGCCGCGCACGGCGTCGCCGATCGCCCACACGCCGTCCACGCCGGTGTGGTTGTGCTCGTCGACCACGATGCGGCCGCGCTCGTCCAGTTTCACGCCGGTATCGTCGACCAGCAGACCGTCGGTGTAGGCGCGGCGGCCCACGGCCACCAGCAGCTTGTCCACCACCAGGTCGTGCGCGCCGTCCTTGTCCTCGTAGGTGAGGTGGACCTCGTTCTTCTTCACCTCGGCCTTGGCCAGCTTGGCGCCGAGCTTGACGGTGAGCCCCTGCTTGGTGAACTCCTTGAGGGCGAGCTTGGCGATGTCCGCGTCGGCGGCGCCGAGGAAATCGGGCAGCGCCTCGATCACGGTAACCTCGGAGCCTAGGCGGTTCCACACGCTGCCCAGCTCCAGGCCGATCACGCCGGCGCCGATCACGCCCAGGCGCTTGGGCACCTCGGTGAAGTCCAGCGCGCCGGCGTTGTCGACGATGTGCTTGCCGTCGAACCTGGCGAACGGCAGCTCGATCGGCACCGAGCCGGAGGCGAGGATCACGTTGGTGGCGCTGATGGTCTGCACGGCGCCGTCGTTGCCGGTGATCTCGACCTGGTTGCTGCCGCCGGTCCCGGATCCGAGCAGCTTGCCCTTGCCGAAGAACGCCGTGACCTTGCTAGCCTTGAACAGCTGGCCGATGCCGCCGGTGAACTGCTTGACGATCTTGTCCTTGCGGCCGATGAAGGTGGCCATGTCGACCTTGGCGTCCTTCACGCTGATGCCGTGCGCCGGCAGGTTGTGGCTGAGGCCGTAGAACTGCCTGGAGGAATCCAGCAGCGCCTTGGACGGGATGCAGCCCACGTTGAGGCAGGTGCCGCCGAGGACCGGCTTGCCGTCCTTGCCGACGAAGGCATCCACGCAGGCGGTCTTCAGGCCGAGCTGGGCGGCGCGGATCGCGGCCACGTAGCCGGCGGGGCCGGCGCCGATGACGATGACGTCGAATTTTTCGCTCATGTTTCAGGTTCCTCTGGAGCGTTGTCGCGCGCCGATGCGCTGCGGCGATGAGATGGAAAGGGGCGAGGGGCGAGGGGGGGAGGGGCGAGTTCCGGCATCCGGATTGCGTTGGCGCGTGGTCGTGCGCCCTCGCTACTCGCCCCTCGTCCCTCGCTTCTGTTCGATCAAAGCCCCAGCAGCATGCGCTGCGGGTTCTCCAGCTGGTTCTTGATGTCGACCAGGAACAGCACCGCGTCCTTGCCGTCGATGATGCGGTGGTCGTAGGACAGCGCCAGGTACATCATCGGCGCGGCTACAACCAAGCCGTTCTCGACGATGGCGCGCTCCTTGATGGTGTGCATCCCCAGGATCGCGCTCTGCGGCGGGTTGACGATCGGCGTGGACAGCAGCGAGCCGAAGGTGCCGCCGTTGGTGATGGTGAACGTGCCGCCCTGCAGGTCGTCCAGGCCGAGCTTGCCGTCGCGCGCCTTCCTGGCGTAGCCGGCGATGCCCTGCTCGACGTCGGCGAAGCTCATGTCCTGCACGTCGCGCAGCACCGGCGTCACCAGGCCCTTGTCGGTGGACACGGCGATCGAGATGTCCTGGTAGCCGTGATAGATGATGTCGTTGCCGTCGACCGAGGCGTTGATCACCGGGCGGCGCTTGAGCGCCTCGGCCGCGGCCTTGACGAAGAAGCTCATGAAGCCGAGCTTGATGCCGTTCGCCTTCTCGAACGACTCGCCCAGCGTCTTGCGCATCTTCACCACCTCGGCCAGGTTCACCTCGTTGAACGAGGTCAGCATGGCGATCGAGTTCTTCGACTGCATCAGGCGCTCGGCGATGCGGGCGCGGATGCGGGTCATCGGCACGCGCTCTTCCGGACGGGCGCCCGGCGTCGGCTTGGCGGCGGGCACGGCCGGCGCAGCGGCGGCGCCACCCTTGCCGTAGTTGACCAGGTCTTCCTTGGTCACGCGGCCGTCGCGGCCGGTGCCGGCGACCTTGGACGGGTCGATGTGCTCTTCCTCGGCGACGCGGCGGCCGGCCGGGGACAGCTCCTCGGTGCCCTTGCCGGCGGCCTTCGGTGCCTCGGCCTTGGCCGGCGCGGGCGCAGCCGCCTTGGCCTCGTCCTTCGCCGGGGCCGGCGCGGCGGCCGCGGCGCCTTCCTCGATGATCGCGATGACCTGCTCGCTGTTCACCGTGTCGCCTTCCTGGTGGCGGATTTCCTTGAGCACGCCGTCGACCGTGGAGGGCACTTCGAGCACGACCTTGTCGGTCTCCAGGTCGACGAGGTTCTCGTCGCGCTTGACCGCATCGCCGACCTTCTTGTGCCAGGTGGCGATGGTGGCGTCGGAGACGGACTCGGGGAGGACGGGGACTTTGACTTCGATGGACATACGGGGTCCTTGAGCTTGGGTGGGCGCCCATCCGTGGGCGCGGGAGCAAAGCGGCCGTCCCGGCCGCGCTGTTCGAAAAATCCTACTCGGCCGAATGGTCGGTGCCGATCGGGGCGGCCAGCGCCTGCTCGACCAGCGCCGCCTGCTCGGCGTTGTGCTCGTTGAGGTGACCGGCGGCCGGCGCCGCCGAGCGGGCGCGGCCGGCGTACGACAGCGTGTGCCTGGCGCCGATGCAGGCCTGCAGATGGTGGCGGATCTGGAACCACGCGCCCTGGTTCATCGGCTCTTCCTGGCACCAGATCACTTCCTTGGCGGAAGCGTACTTGTCCAATTCGGCGGTGACTTCCGGGCGCGGGAACGGGTACAGCTGCTCCACGCGCACGATGGCGACGTCGGTCAGGCTGCGCTTTTCCGACTCTTCCAGCAGGTCGTAGTAGACCTTGCCCGCGCACAGCACCACGCGCTTGACCTTCTTCGCCGGCAGCTCGCGGTGCTCGCCGATCACCAGCTGGAAGCTGCCGTTGGCCAGCTCGTCCAGGCTCGACACCGCCAGCTTGTGGCGCAGCAGCGACTTGGGCGTCATCACGATCAGCGGCTTGCGCACCGGGCGCAGCATCTGCCGGCGGATCATGTGGAAATCCTGCGCCGGGGTGGTCGGCACGCACACCTGCATGTTGTTCATCGCGCACAATTGCAGGAAGCGCTCGAGGCGGGCGGAGGAGTGCTCCGGACCCTGGCCCTCGTAGCCGTGAGGCAGGTACAGCGCCAGGCCGCACAGGCGGTTCCATTTCGACTCGCCGGAGCTGATGAACTGGTCGATCACCACCTGCGCGCCGTTGGCGAAGTCGCCGAACTGGGCCTCCCAGATGTGCAGCGTGTCGGGGTCGGTGGTGGAGTGGCCGTACTCGAACGCCATCACCGCCTCCTCGCTGAGCAGCGAGTCGATCACCTCGACGTTGGCGCCGTCGCGGATCGTGCCCAGCGGCAGGTAGGTGTGGCCGTCCTTCTGGTCGTGCAGCACCGCGTGGCGGTGGAAGAAGGTGCCGCGACCGGAGTCCTGGCCGACCAGGCGCAGGTTGTGGCCGCCGTCGATCAGGGTGGCGTAGGCCAGGTTTTCGGCGAAGCCCCAGTCGGCCGGCTGTTCGCCAGCGGCCATCTTGCGGCGGTCGTCATAGATCTTGGCCACGCGCGACTGCAGGGTGAGGTCGCCCGGCAGGTCGAGGATGCGCTTGGCCAGTGCCACCAGCTTCTGCTTCGGCACTGCGGTGTCCACGGCCTCCGACAGCGAATGGTTGTAGAAGCGACTCCAGTCGATCTCGAGGTCGCGCACCGGGGTCGGGTTGAACTTGGCCAGCGGTGCGCCGGCTTCCAGCCGCTCGCGATAGGCGTCCAGCCGCTTCCGGCCGTCGCCGTCGGCGATCACGCCGTCCTTCTGCAGCCGCTGGGCATAGAGGTCGCGGGTGGTCGGGCGCTTGCGGATGATCTGGTACATCAGCGGCTGGGTGGCCGCCGGCTCGTCGGCCTCGTTGTGGCCGTGGCGGCGGTAGCAGACCAGGTCGATCACCACGTCCTTGCGGAAGGTCCTGCGGAAGGCATGGGCCAGGCGGGTGACCTGGATCACCGCTTCGGGGTCGTCGCCGTTCACGTGGAACACCGGCGAGTTGACCATCTTGGCCAGGTCGGTGCAGTACATGGTGGAGCGGGCGTCCTGCGGGTTGGAGGTGGTGAAGCCCACCTGGTTGTTCACCACCACGTGCAGCGTGCCGCCGATGCGGAAGCCGCGGGCCTGCGACATGTTGAACAGTTCCATGTTCACGCCCTGGCCGGCCAGCGCGGCATCGCCGTGGATCAGCACGGCCATCGACTGCTGGTGTTCGGTGTCGCGGCGACGCAGCTGGCGCGCATGCACCGAGCCGGCGACCACCGGGTTGACGATCTCCAGGTGCGACGGGTTGAACGCCAGTGCCACGTGCACGCCGCCCCGGGGGGTCTTGAGGTCGGAGGAGAAGCCCATGTGGTATTTCACGTCGCCCGAGTAGGCCGGGTCGTCGATGTGCTCGAACTTGCCCTCGAACTCGTCGAACAGGATCTTCGGCGGCTTGCCCAGGATGTTGACCAGCACGTTGAGGCGGCCGCGGTGGGCCATGCCGATCACCAGCTCCTTGATGCCGTTGTCGCCGGACATGCGCACCACGTCGTCGACCAGCGGGATCAGGCTGTCGCCGCCTTCCAGCGAGAAGCGCTTCTGGCCGACGTACTTGGTGTGCAGGTAGCGTTCCAGGCCCTCGGTGGCGGTGAGCACGTCGAGCAGGTGGTGCTTTTCGTCGGTGGCCAGGCCCGGGTCGCCGTTGGCCTGCTCCAGCCGGCTGTAGATCCAGTTCCGCTGGGCGTGGTCGGAGATGTACATGAACTCGGCGCCGATGGTGCCGGTGTAGATCTTCTTCAGTCGCGCCAGCAGCTCGCGCAGCTTCAGGCGCTGGCCGCCGCCGGCGAAGGTGCCGCAGTCGAACTCGGTGTCGAGGTCGGACTCGGCCAGGCCGTGGAAGGGCAGGCCGAGGTCCGGCGCGTCCATCTTCTGCGCCAGGCCGAGCGGGTCGAGGTCGGCGGCGAGGTGGCCGCGCGAACGGTAGGCGGTCAGCAGGCGCAGCACGCCGGCCTGCTTGCGCGCGTGCGCGTCGTCGACCGGGCCGGCGGCCACCACGACGCCGCGACGCTGCTTCTGCGCCGCTTCGATACGCGCAATGGCCGCGGTGTGGGAGACATCTCCCGACGCGCGGCCATTGAAGTTCTGGAAGTAGCTGTTCCATTCGGCGGGAACGGAGCCGGGGTCGCTCAGCCAGGCGTCGTACAGCGCTTCGACATAATCGGCGTTGCCGCCTGCGAGTTGGGAGGATTCGAAGAACTCGCGAATCAGGTTTGTACTCACGTCACCACCGGTCGGGGAAGGGAGGCCGCCCGCGCTGCCCTTGGTGCAGCAGAAGGCTGGCAAAAATCTTGTTAATTATAGCCCCGGGCTGCTGCGATGCGGCAACCCGTACCGACCATCGAATGTGCCCGCGTTCGGCCAAATCAAGGGGGCGGCGCCGGATCGAGCGAGGGCGGATGCGGCTTGCGCAGGATCGGCACGAGCGTGCGGCACGCTGCCGCTCGTTCAGCGGCTGGCTACAGATCCAGCGCCTGCAGTTCGGTGGCCGGCACCGAGCGCTCCCAGATCTCGTCGAACTGCTGCGCCAGCGGCGCCTGACCGGCGCGGTCGCGGCGGGCGGCGCGCCCCGGCGGGCGGTCGTACTCGGGCAGGAACAGGTAGCCGCCGGCATCGTTGAGCAGCCAGCCGGCGCGCTGGGCCAGGTCGATCTCGTCCACCGGGCGGCGCACCTGGATCACGCTGGACAGCCGCTGCACCAGGGCGAGCAGCCGGTGGCCGTCGCGCAGCGCGGCGCCCGGATCGTGCAGCAGCAGGCGGATGCGCGCGCCGCGGCCGGACGTGGCGATGCGGCGGATCTGTTCCAGTTCCGCCGGGCTGGCGAAGTGCTCGCTGTCCAGCGCCGGCAGGCCGAACTCCTCCACGAACACCGTCCGCCGCAGTGGACGGATCGTCTCGCGATCGCCGGCGCGCGCCCAGTCGGCGCTGACGATATGGAAGGGTTCGAGCCTCATCGGCGGCGCGGCTTGCGCGACACCAGGTGGCCGTCGTCCAGCAGTGCGCCGAGCAGGCTGCGCTCGGCGGCATCCAGTGCGCCGTCGAGCACGAACTCGCGCTCGGCGCACAGCAGCTGCGCCAGCCGCTGGCTGGCCGGATAGGCGTGGCCGTTGGCGAACAGCGTGCAGCCGGCGTGGGTGCGCGCCCAGGCCATGCGCGACCACGGGTGGCGCAGGAAGCTGCTGCCTGACGCCAGCAACTTGTCCAGCGTCGCCGGCGTGGTCGGTCGATCCGCCGGCGCGGGATGCTGCGCCAGCCGGTAGCGGGTGATGAACTGGCCGAACCAGTCCAGCAGGGTCGCGTCGTTGTAGGCGGTGGCGAACGGCAGGGCGGTGCGCAGACGCTCCAGCGCGCCGCGGTCGATTTCGCCGGGATGGCGCGCGGGGCTGAGGTCCGGGTCGGTGTAGCGCGCTTCCTCGGGCAGGCGTTCGGCGAGGTAGTCGGCGAGGTCGCCGATCAGCTCGGCCTGCGACGGCGCGCGCATGCCCACCGAGAACGTCATGCAGGCTGCGCCGATGGCCACGCCGTCGTGCGGCACGCCCGGCGGCAGGTAGAGCATGTCGCCCGGTTCGAGCAGCCACTCGTGGGTGGGCTCGAAATGCGCGAGCTGCTTGAGCTCCACGTCCAGGCGGAAATCCTTCGGCGCGTCCGGGTCGGTGCTGATCGCCCAATGCCGCTGGCCCAGGCCCTGCAGCAGGAACACGTCGTACTGGTCCACATGCGCGCCCACGCCGCCGCCGGGCTCGGCGTACGACACCATGATGTCGTCTACGCGCCAGCTCGGCAGGAACGAAAACGGCTCCAGCAGCGCGGCGACGTCGGCGTCCCACTTGTCCACGTCCTGCACCAGCAAGGTCCAGTTGGCGTCGCCGGTGGTGGCGAAGTCGGCCTCGGCCAGCGGGCCGGTCTTGACCTGCCAGCGGTCGCGCTTTTCGTCGTGGCGGATCAGCCGCGACAGCGCGCCTTCCTCGCAGGCCAGGCCGGCGAGGTCCTCCGGCGCGATCGGCGGCACGAAACCGGGGAAGGCGTTGCGCACCAGCAGCGGATGCTTCTGCCAGTAGTCGCGCAGGAACTGGGCGGCGGACATGCCGAGCGGCTGGCGCGCAGAGCCGCGCACCTCGATCGGCAGCGGCTTGCGGGAAGGGGAGGAGATGGCCATCCGCGCATTGTAGCCGCGGCGCCGGGGCATGACGCCGCGGCATAAGCACATCGCCAATCATCCTTTGGGCGAGGCACCCGCGCGGGGCAAGCTGCAGCGATCCCGTTTGGACGTCCAAAGGTTGTCGCCGTGAATGCACTGCAGGCCCACCTCGCCAGCTCGCCCGGCCTGGCCGACGACCGCCAGGCGCTGTTGCGCCAGCTGGTCGACGGGCTCGATCCGGCCGAGCTCTACTGGATCGCCGCCTGGGTGGCCAACCAGGCGGCGCATCCGACGGCGCGCCCGGGCGTGGCCGGCCCGGCGCACAGCGCGCGCCTGACGGTGCTCTACGGCAGCCAGACCGGCAACGCACGCCGCATCGCCGAACGCTTCGCGGCGCAGGCGGAAGCGGCCGGCCTGCCGGTGCGACTGCTGCGCGCCGGCGCCTACGCCACCCGCGAGCTGGCCGACGAGCGCTACCTTGCCGTGGTGGTGAGCACCCAGGGCGAGGGAGAGCCGCCGGACGACGCGCGCGGCTTCGTCGAATTCCTCGCCTCGCGCCGTGCGCCGAAACTGCCGAAGCTGCACTACACGGTGCTCGGGCTGGGTGACTCCAGCTACCCGCAGTTCAACGCGATGGGCCGCACGCTGGACGCCCGCCTGGCCGAGCTGGGCGCGCAGCGGCTGGCGCCGTTGGCCGAGGCCGACGTCGACATCGAGCCGGTGGCCGCGCCGTGGACCGAAGGCGCGCTGGCGCTGCTGCGCGAACGGTTCGCGCATGACGCGCCGATCGCCTCGGTGACCCCGCTGCGGGTCGCCGCGACGCGGCCCCAGTTCCATCGCGAGCGCCCGTTCGCCGCACCGGTGCTGGCCAACCAGCGCATCGTGTCGCGCGCCAGCGAGCGCGACGTGCGCCACGTCGAGCTTTCGCTGGAAGGTTCCGGTCTGCGCTATGCGCCGGGCGATGCGCTGGGCGTGTGGCACCGCAATCCGGCCTCGCTGGTGACGGCGTTCCTCACCGTGCTGTCGCTGGATGGCGACAGCGCGGTGACCCACGACGGCAAGACGCAGCCGCTGCGCGAATGGCTGGCGCGCGAACGCGAACTGACCCGGCTCAGCCGTCCGCTGGTGCAGGCAGTGGCCGAGCGGGCCGACAGCGATGTGCTGCGCGCCGCGCTGGAACAGCCCGAGGCGATCAGGCAACTGCTGGCCAGCCATCAGCCGATCGACCTGCTGCGCGCGCATCGCGCCGACTGGGACGCCGCCGCGCTGGTCGCCGCGTTGCGACCGCTGACGCCGCGGCTGTATTCGATCGCCTCCAGCGCGCGGGCGGTGGGCGAGGAGGTGCACCTCACCGTCGCCGTGGTCGACTACCACGCGCACGGCGAAGCTCACCTCGGCGCCGCCTCGCGCTGGATCGCCGAGGCCGGCGAGGACGCCACGCTGGACGTCTTCGTCGAGCCGAACGAGCGCTTCCGCCTGCCCGCCGACGGCGCGCGCGACGTGATCATGATTGGTCCCGGCACCGGCGTGGCGCCGTTCCGCGCCTTCGTGCAGGAGCGCCAGCAGGCCGGCGCCAGCGGTCGCAACTGGCTGGTGTTCGGCAACCGGCACGGTGCCGACGACTTCCTCTACCAGGTCGAGTGGCAGCAGGCGCTCAAGGACGGCGCGCTGCATCGTCTCGACGTGGCCTTCTCGCGCGACCAGGCCGGGAAGCGCTACGTGCAGCACCTGCTGCGCGAGCGCGGCGCCGAGCTGTACACCTGGCTCGCCGGCGGCGCCCACCTGTACGTCTGCGGCGACGCCGCGCAGATGGCGAAGGACGTGCACGCCGCCCTCGTGGAGATCGTCGCCTGCCACGGCGGCAAGACCCCCGAGGCCGCGCAGGCCTGGCTTTGCGAACTCCTGCAGGACGGGCGCTACGCCCGCGACGTGTACTGAAATGAGCGAGCCCACTCCCTTGCCCGTGTCCGAGATGGAGCACATCAAGGCGGCCAGCCGGCTGCTGCGCGGGACCATCGCCGAAGGTCTGGCCGACCCGATCACCGGTGCGATCAGCGACGACGACAACAAGCTGCTGAAATTCCACGGCAGCTACCAGCAGGACGACCGCGACCTGCGCGACGAGCGCCGCCGGCAGAAGCTGGAGCCGGCGTACGCCTTCATGATCCGCGCACGCCTGCCCGGCGGCGTGGTGACGCCGGCACAGTGGCTGGCGTTCGACCGCATCGCCACCGAACACGCCAACGGCACGCTGCGCATCACCACGCGGCAGACCTTCCAGTGGCACGGCGTGATCAAGCGACGGCTCAAGCCCACCCTGCGGGCCATCCACGACGCGCTGGCCACCACCATCGCCGCCTGCGGCGACGTGGTGCGCACCGTGGTCAGCAGCGCCAACCCGCTGCAGCCCGATACGCACGCGCTGGCCTACGCCTGGGCGGCGAAACTGTCCGAGCATCTGGAGCCGCAGACGCGGGCGTACCACGAGATCTGGCTGGACGGCGAAAAGGTCTCCGGCGACGAGCACGAGCCGCTGTACGGCCCGACCTACCTGCCGCGCAAGTTCAAGATCGGCCTGGCCATCCCGCCGCTCAACGACATCGACGTGTTCGCCCAGGATCTTGGCCTGATCGCGATCATCGAGGACGGCCAGCTGCTCGGCTTCAACGTCGCCATCGGCGGCGGCATGGGCGCCAGCCACGGCGATCCCACCACCTATCCGCGCCTTGCCAGCGTGATCGGCTTCGTCGCGCCGGAGCAGTTGATCGCCGTGGCCGAGGGCGTGGTCGGCGTGCAGCGCGACTGGGGCAACCGCAGCGAGCGCAGGCACGCGCGGCTGAAGTACACGCTGGACCATCGCGGCCTGGACGCCTTCGTCGCCGAGCTGGAGTCGCGGCTCGGCTTCGCGCTGGCGCCGGCGCGGCCGTACGCGTTCGAGCACAACGGCGACCGCTACGGCTGGACCGAAGGCGAGGGCGGCCGCTGGCACCTCACCCTGCACATCGAGGCCGGCCGCCTCGCCGATGTGGGCGCGGTGCGCTCGCTCAGCGGCCTGCGCGAGCTGGCGAAGGCCCACACCGGCAGCTTCCGCATGACCTGCAACCAGAACGTGATCGTGGCCGACGTGGCCGTGGCCGATCGGGCACGCATCGACGCGCTGGTCGCCGAATACGGCCTGGATGGCTACGCCAAGGCCAGCCCGATCCGCCGTCACGCCGTGGCCTGCGTGGCGCTGCCCACCTGCGGGCTGGCGATGGCCGAGAGCGAGCGCTACCTGCCGGAGCTGCTGCCGAGGCTGGAGGCGCAGCTCGACCGCCACGGCCTGGTCGATGCGCCGATCCTGCTGCGCCTGTCCGGCTGCCCCAACGGCTGCTCGCGGCCCTACCTGGGCGAGATCGCGCTGGTCGGCCGCGCGCCGGGCCGCTATGACCTGCGCCTGGGCGCCGACTTCCGCGGCCAGCGGCTCAACCGCATCTACCGCGAGAACATCGACGAGGCCGCCATCCTCGCCGCGCTCGATCCGCTGTTCGCCCGCTACGCCGCCGAGCGCGACGCGGGCGAGGGCTTCGGCGATTTCCTCGTGCGCATCGGCGAGGTCAGCGCGCCGCAGAAGATTCCCGCGCAGGTGATCGCATGAACCCCGCCTACCTCGACGCCGCCGCCCGCGATCCGGCCGTGCTCGGTCGGCTGGACGCCTGGCTGGGTCGGCTCGATGCGGTCGAGCGGGTGCGCTGGATAGTGCGCAACGTGCCGGGTCCGCTGGTGCTGTCGTCCAGCTTCGGCGCGCAGTCGGCGCTGATGCTGCACCTGGTCACGCGCGAGCAGCCGGACATCCCGGTGGTGCTGATCGACACCGGCTACCTGTTCCCTGAGACCTACCGCT
Source organism: Dyella sp. KRB-257 (assembly GCF_049445995.1). Lineage (NCBI taxonomy): Bacteria > Pseudomonadati > Pseudomonadota > Gammaproteobacteria > Lysobacterales > Rhodanobacteraceae > Dyella > Dyella sp. KRB-257. The sequence continues at coordinate 124,932 of NZ_JBMSDZ010000009.1, forward strand.
TCGTGGACCAGCTCACCGACCGCCTCAAGCTCAACCTCAAGGTCTACCGCCCGGCGCTGAGCCCGGCGTGGATGGAGGCCCGTCACGGCCGGCTGTGGGAACAGGGCGAGGAGGGCATCAAGCGCTACAACGAGCTGCGCAAGGTGGAGCCGATGCAGCGTGCGCTGGCCGAGCTCGGCGCCTCGGGCTGGTTTTCCGGCCTGCGTCGCGTGCAGTCGCGCAGCCGCGAGCGGATTGCCTTCGCGCAGCGTCGCAAGGGCCGCTGGAAATTTCACCCCGTCGCCGACTGGCGCGACCGCGACGTGGGCCAGTACCTCGCCCAGCACGGATTGCCCTACCACCCGCTGTGGGAGCAGGGCTACGTGTCGATCGGCGACGTGCACACCACGCGGCCGTGGCAGCCCGGGATGGCGGCGGAGGACACGCGGTTCTTCGGGCTGCACCGGGAGTGCGGCTTGCACGAGGCGGTGTAATGCCGAGAGTTGCCGGTTCATCGCCAGCCGGTTCATGTCCCCCTCGCCGTCGTTCCAGCGAAAGCTGAAATCCAGTGCCTTTCGACACTGCAAAGAGGCGCCGGATCCCGGCTTTCGCTGGAATGACGGGCGGTGGTTTTCGAGGAAGGCACGTTCTTTCGTCTCCCGCGGCTTCAGCATGGCCGAAGCGCCGTCACGCAGCTTGTCAAACCCTTGCCGCCACTGGCTTCACCGCCCCTTTCGCCGCCCGCTCGCGCCAGGTCGGCGCCGTCGGCCATTCCACCGCCTCGCCGCTGGACACATGCCGCGCCACCGCCTTGCGCTCCAGCTGCGGGGCGAAGCCGGTGATGAAGGCCAGCGCGAATTCGCGCAGCACGCTGTCCTTGCGCAGCACGATCCAGGTGGTGCAGGGCGCGAACAGCCGGTCGGCGGCGAGGATGCGCAGGTCGACACGGTCGGCGGGCAGCAGCGCCATCTCGGCCAGCACGCCCACGCCGAGGCCGGCGCGCACGTAGGTCTTGATCAGGTCGGCGTCGCTGGCGGTCATGGCGATCTGCGGCTGCAGGCCGGCGGACTCGAAGGTGCGGCGCAGCGAGGATTCGGGCTTGAGCGAGGAGTCGTAGCTCACCAGCGGCTGCGCGGCCAGTTCATCCAGCGTCGGTGCGCGGTCGAGCGCGGCCAGCGGATGCTCTTTCGGCACCACCACCCGACGCTGCCAGCGATAGGCGGGCAGCGCGATCACGCCGGCCGGCGGTGCGCCGGCGGTGCTGACCACGGCCAGGTCGACGCCGCCGCTTTCCAGCAGCCCCAGCAGCTCGGCGTCGGCGGCCGGCTGCAGGTGCACGCTCACTTCCGGGTAGCTGCGGCTGAGCGCGGCGATCGCGCCGGGCAGGGCGAAGCGCGCCTGGGTGTGGGTGGTGGCGATGCGCAGCGTGCCGCGCGCCTCGTTGCGCAGGTTGGCCGCCACCGACTGGATGTTGCCCACCTCGGCGAGGATCGTCCGCGCGCGTTCCAGCACGTGGGTGCCGGCGTGGGTGATCGCATCCAGGCTCTTGCCCTTGCGGTTGAACAGCTGGAAACCCAGTTCCTCCTCCAGTTGCTTGAGCTGCTTGCTCAGTCCCGGCTGGGTGGCGTGCACGCGCTCGGCGGCCAGGGTGATGTTGAGCCCGGAGTCGGCGATCGCGATCAGGTAGCGCAGCTGGGTCAGCGTCATGCGGGCGCTCCGCGGCGGCCTGCGCGGGAGGCGGGCGCAGGCGACAGGCTGGCGGTGGAGTGTGTTTTCATTTGGACGTCTATACATCCGATTTGTGCGGTGCGTCAAGCGCGGGGTACGGTGGGTTGATTCATAACCTGCCGGCATATCGCCCATTCGATAAATCATTTGTGGCCGCGGGCTTGCCTGCCTAGCTTGGCCGGATGCGCCGCCCGGCGCGGCGTACCGAGTAATGCCCCCGATGAAGCTCTATCCGCTGTTCGCCGATCTCGTCGACCGCCCCGTACTGGTGGTCGGCGGCGGCGCGGTGGCCGAGCGCAAGACCGCCGCGCTGGTGGAGGCCGGTGCGCGCGTCACCGTGGGTTCGCCCGCCCTGTCGCCGCTGCTGGCGCAGTGGGCGCAGGCCGGTCGCATCGTGCACGTCGCCGGCCGTTTCGAGGCGCGCTGGCTGGATCATGCGTGGCTGGTGATCGCCGCCACCGACGATGAGGCGCTGCACCAGCGCATCGTCGAACTGGCCGCCGCGCGACGGCTGTTCTGCAACGTGGTGGACGACGCCGCGCGCTGCAGCTTCCACGTGCCGGCGGTGATCGACCGCGCGCCGCTGACCATCGCCATCTCCAGCGGCGGTGATGCGCCGATGTTGGCGCGGCTGATCCGCGAGCGGCTGGAGACGCTGCTGGATCACTCGCTCGGCGCGCTGGCGATGCTGGCCGCGAGGCTGCGCAAGCGCATCCGCCTGCGGCATCCCGAGCCGGCGATGCGGCGGCGCTTCTACGAGCAACTGTTCGCCGGCCCGGTGGCCGACATGGTGCGTCGCGGCCGGCCCGACGCGGCGCAGGCCGAGGCCGAGCGGTTGCTGGCCTCGGCCGGTGTGGCTACGCAAGGCAGTGTGGTGCTGGTCGGCGCCGGTCCGGGCGATCCGGGCCTGCTCACCCTGCGCGCGCTGCGCGCGATGAACGAGGCCGACGTGATCCTGCACGACCGGCTGGTCAGCGCCGAGGTGCTGGCGCTGGCGCGCCGCGACGCCGAGCGCATCGAGGTGGCCAAGGAAGCCGGTCGCCACCACACCACGCAGGACGGCATCCACGCGCTGATGCTTGAACACGCGCGCGCCGGCCGGCGCGTGGTGCGACTGAAGGGCGGCGACCCGTTCGTGTTCGGCCGCGGCGGCGAGGAGCTTCAGTTCCTGCGCGCGCACGACATTGCCTACGAAGTGGTGCCCGGCATCACCGCGGCGGTGGCCTGCGCCGCGTACGCCGGCATCCCGCTCACGCATCGCGACCACGCGCAGTCGGTGCGCCTGCTCACCGCGCACTGCAAGGCCTCGCACGACACGCTGGACTGGCCCGCGCTGGCGCGCGAACGGCAGACGCTGGCGGTGTACATGGGCGTGTCGCAGCTGGAGGCGTTCCAGCAGCGGCTGATCGCCCACGGTCGCGCCGCGTCGACGCCGTTCGCCCTGGTGGAGAACGGCTCGCGGCCGCAGCAGCGGGTGGTCACCGGCACGCTGGGCCAACTGGCACGCCGCGCCGCGGAGCAGGCGGTGCGGTCGCCGGCGCTGCTGATCCTGGGCGAGGTGGCCGCGCTGGCCGAGTCGCTGGCGTGGTTCGGTGCGCCGCCGGTGGGCGAGCGGGGGCATGGCATCCCACCGCGCCGCGCGTCCGCATCGTCCGGCGCATCGGTCGACGCGCTGGCGGCCATTCACCATGTCTGAACACGCTTTCCCCACCGTCGGCGCATCATGCGCGGCGCTTTTCTTTCCGGTCCCTGGAGCTTCCCCATGATCTACGACAGCATTCTCGACACCATCGGCGGCACCCCGATCGTGAAACTGCACCGCCTCGCGCCCAAGGGCGTGGAGATCTACGTCAAGGTGGAGGCGTTCAACCCTGGCGGCTCGGTGAAGGATCGCCTCGCACTGGCGATCATCCTCGACGCCGAGAAACGCGGCGTGCTCAAGCCCGGGCAGACCGTGGTGGAAGCCACCTCCGGCAATACCGGCGTCGGCCTGGCGATGGTCTGCGCGGCGCGCGGCTATCCGTTCGTGGCGGTGATGAGCGATTCGTTCTCGGTCGAGCGGCGCAAGCTGATGCGCGCCTACGGCGCCCGGGTATTGCTCACCCCGGCGGCCGATCGTGGCACCGGCATGGTGAAGAAGGCGAAGGAGCTGGCCGAGAAGCACGGCTGGTTCTGGGCCAGCCAGTTCGAGAACCCGGCCAACCCGGCCTACCACCGCAGCACCACCGGCCCGGAGATCCTCAAGGATTTCGCGGGGCGGCGGCTGGACTATTTCGTCAGCGGCTGGGGCACCGGCGGCACCCTCACCGGCGTGGGCGAGATGCTCAAGCTGGCGCGCCCGGAAGTGAGGGTGATCGGTGCCGAGCCGGCCGGCGCCGCGCTGCTCGCCGGCGGGGAATGGCAGCCGCACAAGATCCAGGGCTGGAACCCGGATTTCATCCCCGCGGTGCTCAATCGCGAGGTGGTGGACGAGATCAAGCTGATCCCCGACGAACGCTCGCGCGAGGTGGCCCGCGCGCTGGCCGCGCAGGAGGGCATCTTCGTGGGGCTGTCCTGCGGCGGCACGCTGGCCGCGGCGCTGGAAGTGGCCAGGGATGCCCCGCAAGGCAGCGTACTGCTGGCCATGCTGCCGGATACCGGCGAGCGCTACCTGTCGACCTACCTGTTCGAGGGCGTCAACGAAGGCTCGGACGAAATCGCCTGAGGCGCCACTCGTCGCGGGCCATGTAGCCCGCGGCGATCACCACACCCAGTGCCAGCAGATACCAGGTGATCAGGTAGCTCAGATGGTGGTTGGGGAACCGGATGACGGTGAGGCCGCCGCGTGGCCATGGCGCCTCGCTGCGCGCGTTGCCGGGAGCCGCGTCCGCATCGACGAAATACGGCGCGACCCGCGCGGACGGCAGGCCACGCGCGGCGGCGATGGCGGGCACGTCGCGCGAATACCAGCGGTTTTGCGCAGGCCGGTTGGCGTGCATGAACCCCCCGCCCGGCTCGGACGTCCGCAGCAACCCCGTGATGTCGACCTCACCCGACGGCGCCCGCGTCTGTGCAAAGGCCGGTGTGCCCGGCAGATCGGCGGGAATATAGCCGCGGTTGACCAGCACGATGCTGCCATCGTCCAGGCGCAGCGGCGCAAGCATCCAATAGCCATAGCCCAGTTCGCTGGTGCCGTGGACCAGGGTCTGCGCGTCGTGCAGGAAACGCCCGTGCAGGCGCACGTGCAGGTATTGCCATCGTCCACGGTCTGCCGCGGCCCACTGTGTGACGCCCGGCGGTGGAACCGGGGGCGCATGCACCCGCGCGGCGACATCGTGGATCAGCTGACGTTTCCAGTGCAGTCGGCGGACCTGCCAGTTGCCCAACGACACGAACAGGGCAAACAGGGCGATGGCCAGCAGCTTCCATGCCATACGCGCGGGTGCGCCGCGCGGTTTGACGGTCATGCGCCTGGCGTGTGCTGCATGGCTTGCGGCGGCATCTGCATCATGTTGGCGTTCTCGTGATACATGACCCAGACCGACGCGCCCAGCACGATCACCACCAGCACGACCGTAAAAATGAAGGCCAGCATGTTCCAGCCGTTCTCCGAGCGGGTGTCCAGGTGCAGGAAATACACCACGTGCACCACGATCTGCACCGCCGCCAGGCCAAGCACCAGCACGGCGGTGACGACGGGGCTGGAAATCACGTGGCCCATCACCAGCCAGAACGGAATGACGGTAAGCACCGCCGCCAGCACAAAGCCGGTGAGATAACCACGCATACTGCCGTGCGCCGCGTGGTCCGCGGCGTGGGCACCCTCATGCGGCGCGTCGTGCCCGTGCATCGGGGCGGATGGATGGCTCATCGAAGCACTCCCACCAGGTAGACGTAACTGAACACGCCGACCCAGACCAGATCGAGAAAATGCCAGAACATGCTCAGGCAGAGCAGCCGGCGCCGGTTCGCTTCGGTCAGTCCGCGCCTGGCCAACTGCACCATCAGCACCACCAGCCAGATCACGCCCACCGTGACATGCAGGCCGTGCGTGCCGACCAGGGTGAAGAACGACGACAGGAAGGCGCTGCGGCCGGGGCCGGCGCCCTCGGCGATCATGGTGGCGAACTCGCGTATTTCGAGCCCCACGAACACCGTGGCGAGCACGCCGGAGACGGCCAGCCACCCCAGCATCGCGCCCTTGCGCTGGCGCCCCATCTCCAGCATCGAAAAGCCGAAGGTGACCGACGACACCAGCAGCAGCGCCGTGTTGATGGCCAGCCCCGGCAGATCGAGCACGTCGCGCGCGGTGGGGCCGCCGGCGTAGGCGGTGCCCAGTACCGCGTTGCAGGCAAACAGCGCGGCGAAGATGAAGCAGTCGCTCATCAGGTAGAGCCAGAACCCCAGCAGGGTTCCGTTGTGCGGATGCGCCTCCTCGCGGCAGACAAACTCGCGCGGCGCGGGGGCGGCGGTATCGACGGCGATGGTGTTCATGCGGTGGCGCCCCGTGCCTTCGGCTCCCAGTGGCCGGTATGCAGTTCGAACTCGGCCACGTCCCGGGCGGCGATATGGGTGTCGCGGTCGTAGTTGAACGTGTGGATGATGCCTGCGGCGATCATCGCCACGAACGCCAGCGCCGCCAGCCACCAGATGTACCAGACCATGGCGAAGCCGAAGACCGTGCCCAGCCCGGCCAGCACCATGCCGGCGGCGGTGTTGCGGGGCATGTGGATGTCGTTGAAGCCTTCCTGCGGTCGCTGATAGCCGTGCTTGTTCATGTCGGTCCAGGCGTCGCGCTCGTACACCCGCGGGATGAAGGCGTAGTTGTACGGCGGCGGCGGCGAGGAGGTGGACCACTCCAGCGTGCGGCCGCCCCACGGATCGTTGCCCACCGCCAGTGCATCGCGGCGGCGGATGCTCACGAACAGCTGCATGAGGAACGACAGGATGCCGAGCAGGATCAGCAACGCGCCGAACGCGGCGATGACGAACCAGATCTGCAGGCTGGGATCGGTGAAGTGGCTCAGGCGCCGCGTCACGCCCATCAGCCCCAGCACGTAGAGCGGACCGAAGGCGACCCAGAAACCCACCTGCCAGAACCAGAAACTGAGCTTGCCCCAGAACTCGTCCAGGCGAAAACCGAACGCCTTGGGAAACCAGTAGTTGATGCCGGCAAACACGCCGAACACCACGCCGCCGATGATCACGTTGTGGAAGTGCGCCACCAGGAACAGGCTGTTGTGCAGCAGGAAATCCGCCGGTGCCACCGACAGCATCACGCCGGTCATGCCGCCGAGGGTGAAGGTGAACAAAAAGCCCATGGTCCACATCATCGGCACCGTGAAACGCACCCGCCCGCGGTACATGGTGAACAGCCAGTTGAAGATCTTCACGCCGGTGGGGATCGAAATCATCATCGTGGTGAGGGCGAAGAACGAGTTGACGTCCGCACCCGATCCCATGGTGAAGAAGTGATGCAGCCACACCAGGTAGGACAGCAGCATGATCGAGGCGGTGGCGTAGACCATCGACGAATAACCGAACAGCCGCTTGCCCGAGAAGGTGGGCACGATCTCGGAGTACAGGCCGAACATCGGCAGGATCAGGATGTAGACCTCCGGGTGGCCCCAGATCCAGATCAGGTTGACGTACATCATCACGTTGCCGCCGAACCCGTTGGTGAAGAAGTGGGTGCCGATGTAGCGGTCCAGCGACAGCAGTAACAGTGTGGCGGTGAGGATCGGGAAGGTCACCACGATCAGGCCGCTGGTGCACAGCGTGGTCCAGGTGAACATCGGCATCTTCATCAGCGTCATGCCCGGCGCGCGCATCTTGAGGACGGTGACGACGAAATTGATGCCGGTGAGCAAGGTGCCCAGGCCCGCGAGCTGCAGGCCCCAGATGTAGTAGTCCACGCCCGGTCCGGGGCTCTGGTTCAGTTCGGATACCGGTGGCATGCCCAGCCAGCCCGCGTTCGAGAAGTCGCCGATGAACAGCGAGGCCATGAACAGCACCACGCCGCTGGCCGTCAGCCAGAAGCTGAAGTTGTTGAGGAACGGGAACGCCACGTCGCGCGCGCCGATCTGCAGCGGCATCACGTAGTTCATGAAGCCGGCGATGTACGCCATCGCCACGAAGAAGATCATGATCGCGCCGTGCGCGGTGAAAATCTGGTCGTAGTGGTGCGGCGGCAGGTAGCCCATGTTGGCGCCGAAGGCGATCGCCTGCTGCGAGCGCATCAGCAGGGCGTCGGCAAAGCCGCGCAGCAGCATCACCGTGGCCAGCACGATGTACATGATGCCGAGCTTCTTGTGGTCCACGCTGGTGAACCATTCGTTCCACAGGTAGCCCCACTTGCGATGGTAGGTGATGGCACCGACCACGCCGGCGCCGACGATGGCCACGACCACGAAGGTCCAGACCACGATGCTGTTGTCCAGGGGCAGCGCGCTGAGCGAAAGGCGCCCGAGCAGGAAATTCCAGATGGCGGGACGATCGGGCATGTCGTGAACCTCGATGATTCGGATCAGTGCGTCGCCGCGTCGTGCGCAGGCGTCGCCGGGGATGGCGCGGCGGGCATCGCCTCGTCCGCAGCGTGGCCGGGCATCGCCGCCATCGCGGCGTGCCCCATGGTGGCCATCTGGCCCGGGCACACGTCGCCGGGGTCGGCGCACTGGTTGAGGATGCGGCGATACAGGCCGGCGTCGAAGCGGGCGTAGTAGTGCACCGGCTCGGCGCGGCTGGGTTCATCGAGACGGTCGAACGCGCGGGCGTCGAGATCCTTGCCCTCGGTACGCACCCTGGCCACCCAATGGGTGAAGTCGGCATCGCTCAGGCCGTGAAAGCGGAAACGCATGTCGGTGAAGCCGGAGCCGCTGTAGTTGGAGGACTGTCCGTCGTATTCGCCCGGTTTGTTGATCACGGCGTGCAGCACCGTCTGCATGCCGGGCATGGTGTAGATCATGCCGGCCAGCGTGGGCACGAAGAACGCGTTCATGGTGTCTTTCGACGTGAGCTTGAAGTGGATCGGGCGATCCACCGGAGCGGCCATTTCGTTGACCGTGGCAATGCCGTACTGCGGGTAGAAAAACAGCCATTTCCAGTCCAGTGACACCACCTGCACCTCCAACGGTTCGATGTGGGTCGGCATGGGCCGGTGGGCACTGATGCGGCGCAGCGGGCGGTAGGGATCCAGCTGGTGGGTGCCGATCCAGGTCATCGCGCCGAGCACCACGATGATCAGCAGCGGCGCGGCCCACACCACCAGTTCGAACTGGGTGGAGTGGTCCCACTCCGGCTCGTATGCGGCCGACGGGTTGGAGGCGCGATAGCGCCACGCGATCACGCCGATGGCCACCAGCACGGGCACCACGATCAGCGACATCAGGATGACCGAGGCAATCATCAGATCGCTCTGCTGACGCGCAACGTCACCGGCGGGATCGAGCAAGACCAGCTTGCAGCCGCTCAGGGTGAGCGCCAGCAGCGCCAGCAGCGGGCCTCGAAGACGTTTTGGAGACATGAGCGCACTTGGGGAGTGGGGATCAACCTGCGTAGGATACCAAGTGTCCCCGGCCATTCCGACGCGACACGTTGTCGTCTGGTCGCTTTGTCGCATCGGGTGCATGCTTGCAGAATGCGCCGTCTGGCCGATCGCGCAAGACGAAACCGCGAGTGGCGCGGCCGGCACAGGACACCGCTTGCGTGCCGCGCAGCCCGCATCACACCTACGGAATAGCCATGTCGTCCAGCCACTCCCAGCTCTCCGATCCGTCCGTCGCCTCGCCGCCTGCGGGTGCCGCAGGCCACGCCCAGGAGGTCACCCCCGGGGATATCTCGATCGGCGTGGTGATTGGTCGCATCTCCGAGTTCTTCGATTTCTTTGTGTTCGGCATCGGCTGCGTGCTGGTGTTTCCCAGGGTGTTCTTCCCCTTCGCCAGCGAGCTCAACGGCATCTTCTACTCGTTTGCGCTGTTTGCGCTGGCGTTCATCGGGCGGCCGATCGGCTCGTTGATCTTCCTGTTCCTGCACCGCGAGTTCGGTCGCGGCGCCAAGCTCACCGTGGCGCTGTTCCTGCTGGGCATGACCACCGCCGGCATCGCCTTTCTGCCGGGGTACGATGTGCTGGGCGTGCTGGCGATCGTGGCGCTGGCGGTGCTGCGCTTCGGCCAGGGCCTTGCCATCGGCGGCAGCTGGGATGGCCTGTCTTCGCTGCTGGCGCTCAATGCGCCGCGGCACAAGCGCGGCTGGTACGCCATGATTCCGCAGCTGGGCGCGCCGATCGGCTTCATTCTCGTGGCCGGCCTGTTCGCCTACCTGTTGACCAGCCTGACGGCCGACGAATTCTATGGCTGGGGCTGGCGTTATCCGTTCTTCGTGGCCTTCGCCATCAACGTGGTGGCGCTGTTCGCCCGCCTGCGACTGGTGGTGACGCCCGAATACTCGACCATGCTCAAGCTGCGCGAGCTGGAGCCTTCGCCGGTGGGCGAACTGGTACGCACGCAGGGCAAGGCCATTGCGCTGGGCGCGTTCGCGCCGTTGGCCAGCTATGCGCTGTTTCACCTGGTGACGATCTTTGCGCTGTCGTGGGCGCTGCTGTTCACCAGGCAGTCGCCGGTGAGCTTCCTCGTGGTGCAGATCATCGGGGCGGCGGTGGCGATTCCCTGCATGATGGCCTCCGGGCTCATCGCCGACCGCTTCGGACGGCGCATGACGCTGGCGATCTTAGCCGTGCTGATCGCCATCTACAGCGGCTGGACGCCGCTGATGCTGTCCGGCGGCCGGGTGGAGGGTTACCTGTTCATCATCGTCGGCTTCGCCCTGCTGGGCTTCTCCCACGCGCAGGCCGCCGGTGCGGTGAGCTCCAGCTTTCTCAGCTATTTCCGCTACACCGGCGCGCTGATCACCTCGGACCTGGGCTGGCTGCTGGGCGCCGGGTTCGCTCCGCTGGTGGCACTGTCGCTGTCGGTCTATCTGGGCGTGGGCTACGTGGGCCTGTACCTGCTGTCTGGCGCCATCGGCACCCTGGCGGCGTTGTGGATGAGTCGCGCGGGCGGCATGCCGAACGATTGAGTGGCCCCAGGTCGCCGCACTGGCGGCCGTGCATCTCCCGTCGTCAGGGGGCGTGTCATCAACGCTAGAATGGGCGGATTACTCAACCCGTGGGAGGCTGCATGGCTGTCCGTCTTGATCCGCTCGACCTTTACGATGTCCGCGCGCTGCTCTCCGACGAGGAGCGCATGGTGCAGGACTCGGTCGGCCGCTTTGTCGACGAAAAGGTGCTGCCGATCATCGGCGACTGCTTCGAGCAGGGCCGCTTCCCGAAGGAGCTGATTCCCGAGATCGCCGGCCTCGGCCTGCTTGGCGCGACCATTCCCGAGGAATACGGCGGCGCCGGCATGAACGGCGTCAGCTACGGCCTGATCTGCCAGGAGCTGGAGCGCGGCGATTCGGGCCTGCGCAGCTTCGCCTCGGTGCAGAGCTCGCTGTGCATGTACCCGATCTTCGCCTACGGCAGCGAGGAGCAGAAGCGCCAGTACCTGCCGAAGATGGCGGCGGGCGAGATCATCGGCTGCTTCGGCCTGACCGAGCCGCACGGCGGCTCCGATCCGGCCAACATGAAGACCCACGCCAGGAAGGATGGCGGCGACTGGGTGATCAACGGCGCCAAGATGTGGATCACCAACGGCAACCTCGCGCACATCGCCATCGTCTGGGCGATGACCGGGGACGGCATCCAGGGCTTCATCGTCCCCACCGATTCCGCCGGCTTCAAGGCGCAGGAAATCCACAAGAAGATGAGCCTGCGCGCCTCGGTCACCAGCGCGCTGTTCTTCGACGGCGTGCGCGTGCCGGACGCCAACCGCCTGCCCAACGTGAAGGGCCTGAAGGGTCCGCTGGGCTGCCTCAACCAGGCGCGTTACGGCATCACCTGGGGTCCAATCGGCGCCGCCCAGGCCTGCCTGAAGGAAGTGCTCGACTACACCGCCGAGCGCGTGATGTTCGGCCGCCCGCTGGCGGCCAACCAGGCGATCCAGCTGAAGCTGGCCGACATGGCCCGGCGCATCACCACCGCGCAGTTGCTCTCCCTGCAACTGGGCCGCCTGAAGGATGCCGGCAGGCTGCAGCCCACCCAGGTGAGTCTGGCCAAGTGGAACAACGTGCGCATGGCCATCGACATCGCGCGCGAGTGCCGCGACGTGCTCGGCGGCGCCGGCATCACCACCGAGCACGGTGCGATCCGCCACGCGTTGAACCTGGAGTCGGTGATCACCTACGAGGGCACCGAGACCGTGCACCAGCTGGTGGTGGGCCGTGAGCTGACGGGCATCAACGCGTTCTGACGGTTGGTGCAAGGACCATCCTCAGCGTCATCCCAGCGCAAGCTGGGATCCAGTGCCTTTGCCGTCACGGTGGAGAGACGCTGGATGACCAGCCCTGCGGCTGTTGAAGAAGCGCCTCCGGCTTTCGCCGGAATGACGGTGAGGGCGAACAGATATTCCGGGCCAGAGGGTCCCTAGCATGAGCTGGCAAGACCTCCGTATCGAAACCGACCGCCTGATCCTGCGTCCGACCCGGGCGGAGGATTTCAAGGGCTGGGCATTCGACCAGCTTGGCTGGACCGAAGTGATCCACACCATCGCGCCGGACCATCTCGCCTCGCAGGAGGTCGCCCGGCGGCTGGGTTCCAGCCTGCGCGGGCCGGGGCATTTGCCCGAGCCGTTCCAGGACCTGCCCGTCGAGGTCTGGGGCCAGAGCTGGACGGCGTGGAAACGGCGCCGCGCATGAGCCACGTGCCGCCCGCGCTGTTCGTCGCGCTCAGCGAGCTGGTGCCCGAGCTCTACGTGCACTGCGCCGAGCCGTGGTGCGTGATCGGCAGCGCCGGCGCGCGGATGCTCGGTGCCGAGGTGGCCGTGACCGATGTCGACGTGCTGCTCTCGCGTGCCGATGCCGCCGCGTTGATGGCGCGCTGGGCCGAGTGGCGCGACACCGCCCATGCGCCCGCCGACGGCGACCGCTTCCGCTCGCATTTCGCCCGCTTCCGCTTTCCCGGCCTGCCGGTGGAAGTGATGGGCGACCTGGAACTCCACGGCGACGCGGGGTGGCAGCCGGTATCGCCCGGCAAGCTGGTGCTGGTCGGGCTGGCAGGGCTGGCCGTGCCGGTGCCCGCGCTGGACGAGCAGATCCGCCTGTTCGAATCCTTCGGCCGCGACAAGGACCGTGTGCGTGCCGCCGCCTTGCTCGCGCTGCGCCAGCCATCTTCCGTATTGCCGATCGTTGCCTCTTCCTGACGGCTGCCTGCCGCCGCTTTCCGCCTCCAAGACGAATCCCGCCATGACCGCCATTCCGTTCGCCATCACCGCCCGCCACAAGGGCTTCAACCGCGCCGAGATCGTCGATCAGAACTTCACCGAGTTCGTGCAGCTGTGGCAGGGCGAGGTGCGTGCCGCGCCGCGTGACGACGCGCCGGTGCTGCCGGACAGCGCGCTGGATGCGCGCGGCTTCCGCGAGCTGCTGGAGTCGCAGCTGATCAGCCGCCACCTCGACCTGATGGCGCGCGCGCTGCGCGTGCAGAACAAGGTGTTCTACACGATCGGCTCGTCTGGCCACGAAGGCAACGCGATGGTGGCGCGGCTCACCCGCCACACCGACCCGGCGTTCCTGCACTACCGCTCCGGCGGCTTCATGGCCGAGCGTTTTCGCAAGCTGCCGGGTATGGACCCGGTGATGGACTCGGCGCTGTCGTTCGCCGCCAGCAAGGACGACCCGGCTTCCGGCGGCCGACACAAAGTTTGGGGTTCCAGGCCGCTCTGGGTGCTGCCGCAGACCTCGACGATCGCCTCGCACCTGCCCAAGGCGCTGGGCACCGCGGTCGCCATCGATCACGCGCGGCGCATCGGCCACAGCTTGCCGATTCCGGACGACTCCATCGCGATCTGCTCGTTCGGCGATGCGTCCAGCAATCACGCCACCGCGCAGACCGCGTTCAACGCGGCGGGCTGGACCGCCTACCAAAAGCTGCCCGCGCCGGTGCTGTTCGTGTGCGAGGACAACGGCATCGGCATCTCGGTGAAGACACCGACCGGCTGGGTGGCGCGCAATTTCCGTTCGCGCCCGGATCTGGACTACTTCTTCGCCGACGGCCTGGACCTGGCCGAAGGCTACGCGCAGGTGCAGCGCGCGGTGGAGCACTGCCGCCGCACGCGCCGGCCGACCTTCCTGCACCTGAAGACCACCCGCGTGATGGGCCACGCCGGCACCGATTTCGAGATCGAGTGGCGCTCGATCGAGGAGCTGGTGGCGGTGGAGTCCACCGACCCATTGCTGCGCTCGGCGGCGATCGCGCTGGAGTCGGGCCTGTACTCGAAGGACGACCTGCTCAACCTCTACGAAGCGACCCGCAAGCGCTGTTTCGCCGCCGCGGAAGAAGCCGACCGCCGGCCCAAGCTGGAGCGCCTCGACGACGTGATGGCGCCGCTGGCGCCGTATTCGCCGGCCAGGGTGAAGGCCGAGGCCGGGCGCACCGACTACGCCGAGGCGCGCCTCAAGGCGTTCGGCGGCGAGGCCAGGCTGCCGGAAAACCAGCCACCGCGGCATCTGGCGATCCAGATCGGCCAGGCGCTGCACGACCTCATGGCCAAGTACCCCGAGTCGCTGCTGTTTGGCGAGGACGTGGCGCAGAAGGGCGGCGTGTACACGGTGACCAAGGGCCTGCACAAGGCGTTCGGCAACAAGCGCGTGTTCAATACGCTGCTGGACGAGACGATCATCCTCGGCCTGGCCCAGGGCTACGCCAACATGGGACTCCTGCCGATTCCGGAGATCCAGTACCTGGCGTATTTCCACAACGCCGGCGACCAGATCCGCGGCGAGGCGGCCAGCCTGCAGTTCTTTTCCAACGACCAGTTCCGCAACCCGATGGTGGTGCGGATCGCCTCGCTCGGTTACCAGCGCGGCTTCGGCGGGCATTTCCACAACGACAACTCGATCGCCGCGCTGCGCGACATCCCCGGCCTGGTGGTGGGCTGCGCAAGTCGCGGCGACGATGCGGCCGCCATGCTGCGCACGATGATGGCGCTGGCCAAGGTCGACGGCCGCGTCTGCGCCTTCCTCGAACCGATCGCGCTGTACATGACCAAGGATCTGTACGAGGCCGGCGACGGCCAATGGCAGTTCGCCTATCCCGCGCCCGGCGAGGCGATGACGCTGGGCGAGGGGCGCGTATACCACGAGGACGCCGACGACCTGGTGGTGTTCACCTTCGGCAACGGCGTGCCGATGGCGCTGCGCGCGGCGCGCACCCTCGAGGCCGAGCTGACGTGGAAGGTGCGCGTGGTCGACCTGCGCTGGCTGGCGCCGCTCAACGATGCCTTCATCGCCGCGCAGGCGAAGAGTGCCAGGCGCATCGTGGTGCTGGACGAGGGACGCAGGAGCGCGGGCGTGGGCGAGGGCGTGATCACCGCGATCGTCGAGGCCGGCTACGGCGCCACGCCGCTGAAGCGGGTGGTGGGCGCCGACACCTTCACCCCGCTGGCCGGTGCCGCCTTCCTGGTGCTGCCGGGCGAGGCCGACGTGGTGGCCGCGGCGCGTGAATTGCGCTGACTGCGGCTACCGCGTTCAGGGCGCGCGTTGCGGTACGCGGCCGGTGCGCGTGATGCGGCGCTGGGCGGCCGATTCCTCGCGCCGCTGCAGGCTGGCGCGGTTGCGGCCGTTGAGCTTGGCGTCGTACATCGCCTGGTCGGCGCGGGCGACCAGGCTGTCGATCGAGTCGTGCGGGCGGCGCACCGCCACGCCGATGCTCGCGGTGAGCTGGGGATGCTCGCTGTCCACCGGAATTTCCAGCCGGTGGATGCGCCGACACAGCCGCGTGGCAACCTGCATCGCCTCTTCCGCGCCGGCACCGTCGAGCAGGGCGACGAATTCCTCACCACCATAGCGGCCGAACAGGTCCGCCGGACGCAGTTCTTCGCGCAGGGCGTGCGATACCGCCACCAGCGCCTCGTCGCCGGCGGCATGACCGCGGCGGTCGTTGAGGATCTTGAAATGATCCAGGTCCAGGAACAGCAGCGACTGCGGTCGCGGCGAAGGTGCGCTCATCGCCCGGATCGCCGCCTCGTTCCAGGCGCGCCGGTTGAGCACCTGGGTCAGCGAATCCTTGTCGGCCAGCACGCGCACTTCGTCGCGATCGCGGCGGATCATCAGGGCGCGGTCAGCCAGGCCGAACGACAACACCACCGCCTCGAACGCGCCGGCGGCCAGGCTGGCGTCGTTGAGCCACGCCAGGCCCGGCAGGGCGCCACTGATCTGAGCGCTGGTCAGCGCGGTGAGTGCCAGCAGCGGCGTCCATCCGGCGAGGAAGAACCACGAGTGGCGCGAGCCACGCAGCGCGGCGACGATCGCGGCCAACAGCAGCAGTGTGGCACCGATGGTAAGCAGCGGATTGACCAGCAGTTGCCCGGCCGCCTCCAGTGTGTCGACCTGGCTGCAACGCATCAGCACCACCGCCACCATGCCCACTGCCAGCGCCAGCACGGGGATGCGCAGCAGCGGGGCAAAGCGCTGCAACTCGCAGAAGCGGATCATGAACAGCGAGGCGAAGGCCACGGACAGCGCCACCGCGGCAGACCCCACGGTGATCGACAGCCCGGCCAGCCATTCCAGTTCCAACGGATGGTAGACGAAACCCGTCTGGATGCCCTGGATCAGCGCATAGCAGAGGATGTAGCCGGCGTACCAGCCGAAGGTGACGTCGCGCAGGATCAGCGCGAAGCACAGCGCCATCAGCGCCATCGCCAGCATTACGGCGAGGGCGGCGGTGGCGAACACCAGCCAGCGCGCGTCCTGCCTCAGATAGCTGGCCCAGCCCTGCAGACGGAAGCTCACCGGGGCGGCGATGCGCGCGGACGGCTCGAACTTCAGCAGCAGCGGTGCGGACGCCTGCAACTCGCGTCCAAGCAGGAAGGCGAGCCGGCCATGGCCGTGCACCGCCGCCTGGAAATCATCCAGCGCAAGTGCAACGCCGGGTCCGTTGTGGTCATAAAGGGTCACTATGCCCAGCGGCGGCGGGTAGATGCTCAGCACGCGCTCCTCCTGCACCCACGGCGGTTGCGGATCGAGCACCACCCAACTGCCCAGCTCTCCCTGCGGCAGGCGCTGCAGCAGGGTCGGGTCGAAACGATGCATGCTGCCCTGGCGGAAGTCCTTCATCACCCGGGACGGGGTGTCGCCCTCGCGCACGTCCCGCCAGGCGCCGGCCAGCGGCGTGGCGGCATGCAGGTAGCCGCTGCACAGCAGGGCGAGCGCACACAGTGCCCGCTGCGCCCAGCACATCCGCCCTGCTGGCCTGTTGATTGCCGACCCTGTCATGAACATCCGTCTCCCG
Source organism: Dyella sp. KRB-257 (assembly GCF_049445995.1). Classification (NCBI taxonomy): domain Bacteria; kingdom Pseudomonadati; phylum Pseudomonadota; class Gammaproteobacteria; order Lysobacterales; family Rhodanobacteraceae; genus Dyella; species Dyella sp. KRB-257. The sequence continues at coordinate 142,000 of NZ_JBMSDZ010000009.1, forward strand.
GTCGTGACGCATGGTGCCCCAGACATGCAGTGCGTGATACGGCCACGAACTCATGCGCAAGCGGACATTGGCCGCTCAGCGTGCCAAGGTCCGACGGCCCTGTCGGCGGGCGCAAGGCCTGACGCCGCGTAGGCCTGTATCCCGGCGCAGCAGGAACCGTGCCACGACGGGGATTGTACGGCGGCAGCGGTCAGCGGGAGGCCGGCGCTTTCGTCACGGGGGCTTTGCCGTTGCGCTGGAATGCTGTCCCCGTCCGTCGCGCCCCGCAGTGCCGCGGCGGGCAGCTTTCCATCCGTTGCATGCGGCTCGTTCCACCTGGGCCGCCCAACTCCGGGAGATCTTCATGACCATCTTGTCTGTCGCCGTATTCGTGGGCAGCCTGCGCAAGGCATCGATCAACCGCCGGCTGGCGCTGGCCGTGCAGCGGCTGGCACCTGATGACCTGCGCTTCGATCCGGTCGCAATCGATGCCCTGCCGCTCTACAACCAGGACTTCGACAGCGCCTATCCGTCCGCCTGCCGCGCACTCAAGCAACAGGTGGAAAAAGCCGACGCGCTGCTGTTCGTCACGCCCGAATACAACCGCTCAATCCCGGGCGTGCTGAAGAACGCGCTCGACATCGCCTCGCGACCGTGGGGTACCAACTCCTTCGCCGGCAAGCCGGGGGCGGTGGCCGGTGCCTCGATTGGCGCCACCGGCAGCGCGCTGGCGCAGCAGCATCTGCGCAACATGCTGGCCTATCTCGACGTGGCGGTACTGGCGCAGCCGGAGGTGTTCGTGCAGTTCAGGAACGACGGGCTGATCGACGAGGAGGGCCAGGTTGCCAGCGAGGACACGCGGAAGTTCCTGCAGGGCTTCGTCGACCGTTATGCCGACTGGGTCCGCGCGCACGTGGGCCGGCAGATGTGATCGGCCAGCGCTGATCAGCTCGCCGTCGCGCCGCTGCCGCAGAGTTTCTCCAGCAACTGGTGCTGCACGTTGCGCGGGCTCTGCCCGTTCGCCGGTTGTGCACGCAGGTAGCTGCCGTCCGGTTGCAGCAGCGAGGCGCTGGCGTTGTCGGCCAGGTACAGGTCCAGCTCGCGGCGTACCCGCTGGATCAGCTTCTTGCCCTCGATGGGGAAGCCGGTTTCGATGCGCCGGTCGAGGTTGCGTTCCATCAGATCGGCGCTGGCGAGGTAGAGCTTCTCCTCGCCGCCGTTGGCGAACCAGTACACGCGGCTGTGTTCCAGGAAGCGGCCGATGATCGAGCGCACGCGGATGTTGTGCGACACCCCGGGCACGCCCGGGCGCAGGCAGCACATTCCGCGCACGATCAGGTCGATCTTCACTCCGGCCATGCTGGCCTTGTACAGCGCGCGGATCATCTTGGCATCGGTCACCGCATTGACCTTGATGATGATCTGCGCCGGCCGGCCGGCTTCGGCGTGCGCCGTCTCACGGGCGATCAGGTCGAGCAGGGTCTTCTTCAGCGTGAACGGCGCATGCAGCAGCTTCTTCATCGGCTGCACCTTGCCCATGCCGGTGAGCTGGCTGAACAGCTTGTGCACGTCCTCGCACAGCACCGGATCGGAGGTGAGCAGGCTGTAGTCGGTGTACAGGCGCGCGTTGCCGGTGTGGTAGTTGCCGGTGCCCAGGTGCGCGTAGCGCACCAGTTCGCTGCCTTCGCGGCGCTGGATCAGCATCAGCTTGGCATGCGTCTTCACCCCCACCACGCCGTAGATCACCACCGCGCCGGCCTGCTGCAGGCGCGAGGCGAGGGTGAGGTTGGACTCCTCGTCGAAGCGCGCGCGCAGCTCGATCACCGCAGTGACCTCCTTGCCGGCACGCGCCGCATCCACCAGCGCATCGACGATTTCCGAGGTGGCGCCGCTGCGGTACAGCGTCTGCTTGATCGCCAGTACGGCCGGATCCTTGGCCGCCTGGCGCAGCAGGTCGACCACCGGGGTGAACGACTCGTACGGATGCAGCAGCAGCACGTCCTGCCGGCTCAGACAGGCGAAGATGTCGTCGGACTTCTTCAGCTGCCTGGGGATCGAGGGCGTGAAGGGACGGAACTGCAAATGCGGGAAGCCCGCCTTGTTGGCCACGCCGAACAGGCGCGACAGGTTCACCGCGCCGTTCACCTCGTAAAGTTCGGCGGCAGTGAGCCCGAACTGCTTGAGCAGATAGTCGATCAGCAGCTTGGGACAGTTGTCGGCCACTTCCAGCCGCACCGCATCGCCGAAGCGGCGCGTGTACAGGCCGCCGCGCAGGGCGCGCGCCAGGTCGTCGACGTCTTCCGGGTCGATGGTGAGGTCGGCGTTGCGGGTCAGCCGGAACTGGTAGCAGCCGTGCACCTGCATGCCGGGGAACAGTTCGTCGACGTGGGCATGGATCACCGACGACAGCAGCACGTGGTTCTCGCCGCCCTCGCAGATGTCGTCGGGCAGGCGCATCAGCCGCGGCAGCACGCGCGGCGCCGGCACGATGGCCAGGCCCGAGTCGCGGCCGAATGCGTCCACGCCCTCCAACTGCACGATGAAGTTGAGGCTCTTGTTCACCAGCAGCGGAAACGGGTGGGTGGGGTCCAGCCCGATCGGCGTGATCAGCGGGGCCACCTCGTGCCGGAAGTAGCGGCGCACCCACTGCTTCTGCTTCAGTGTCCACTCGTTGCGGCGGATGATGCGGATGCCCTGCGCGGCCAGCGCGGGGAGGATGCGCTCGTTGAGGATGTTGTACTGGCGCTCGATCTGCCGGTGCGCGATCTCGCTGATCATCGCCAGCGCCTGCTTCGGCGCGATGCCGTCCGGCCCGACCAGCTCGTGGTCGAAGGCGATCTGGTCCTTCAGTTCGGCCACGCGGATCTCGAAGAACTCGTCCATGTTGCTGGAGAAGATCAGCAGGAACTTCAGCCGCTCCTGCAGCGGCGTGCCCTCGTCCAGCGCCTGGTCGAGCACGCGGATGTTGAACTGCAGCTGCGACAGCTCGCGATGGATGTACAGCGAGCGATCGGTCAGGTCGACCGCGCTGGCCGCTTCCACCGGCGGGGTGGCTGCAGCGGGCTGGACAGGCGGGGCGGGTTTCTTGCGCTGGGTCATGGGTGACGAGGGCAGTGGGCGGGTGCGTTGCTGGGGCGTAGTGTCATCAAGTGGACATGCTGGTCTGCCCGATTGACGTCCATGTGACAGTAGGGCAAGCAGGGAAGCCCCTGTCATGGATCCGGTCCATGAACCGTCCAGGCCACCCGTTCGTCCTGAGCGTGGCGAAGCGAAGTCGAAGGACCATGCAGGTGGAATCGATAGTGTTGCCCAGATGGGGACCTCGAAAAACCGCTCTTTGTTCGTGACGAGCCTTATTTCGAGTTTTTCGAGGTTCTCGGATCGCTTTCCGGCGGGCACCGGTCGCGTAGCGTAGCCGGCGTATACCGCCTTGTGCAGTTGCGGTTAGCATGAGCAGGCCGTGCGTGGTGCGCGGCGTGAACTTCAAGGAGCTGGCGACCATGCGTTCGAGCAATCCCGTCCTGCAGCCGAAAGTCTTCCAGGGCCCGTTCGCCGTCGGCGAGCAGATGACGATGAACGGCACCATCGCCAAGACGGGCCTGTTGCTGCTGCTGGCCGTCGTCACTGGCAGCTGGACCTGGAACCGCTTCGCCGAAGCGGCCGTCGGCGGCAACCTTGCTGCCGCGATGGCCGAGGTGTCGCCGTTCCTGTGGGGCGGTTTGATCGTCGGTTTCGTGCTGGCGCTGGTGTCGAGCTTCGCGCCGCGCTGGTCCGGCATCACCGCGCCGCTGTACGCGATCGCCGAGGGTTTCGCACTTGGCGGCATCTCCGCCTTCATGGAGTTGCGGTTTCCGGGCATCGTGGTGCAGGCGATCATGCTTACCGTGGGCGTGCTCGCGGCGATGCTGCTGCTTTATCGCACCGGGGTGATCAAGGTTACCGACAAGTTCCGCATGGGCGTGGTGGCGGCCACCGGCGGCATCGCGCTGCTTTACCTGGTGGACATCGGCCTGCGCGCGTTCACCAGCATCCAGATTCCCTTCATCCACGAGTCCGGGTTGATGGGCATCGGCTTCAGCTTGCTGGTGGTGGGCCTGGCCGCGCTGAACCTGGTGCTCGACTTCGACATGATCGAGCGGGGCGCTGCGCAGGGCGCGCCGAAGTACATGGAGTGGTTCGGCGCGTTCGCGCTGATGGTCACGCTGGTGTGGCTGTACATGGAAATCCTGCGCCTGCTGTCCAAGGCGCGTCGCTGAGGCGGGCTTGCGATCAGCGCGCATTGAAAAGGCCGGCGTGATGCCGGCCTTTTTGCGGAATGCGGAAAACCGCGCGGGCTTAGCCCCTCCCCGAGGGCTGTCTCTTGATCACATCTCCGCCGGTATCTGCTTGCTGAGCCAATAGCCCTCCAGCCGTTCCTGCAGCCGGAACCAGCCATACCAGAGCGTGTCCCAGCCGGGCCGGCCGGTGCGTTTGGTGTCGGTAAAGCCGCCCATTTTGGCGAGGGCTCGATACGCCCACGCGGCTGGCGGCGTTTGCGCGGGTGGTGCACTGTGCTCGGTGGAGACCCATAACACACGCCATTCGTCCGGACTCAGTGGCGTGGGCTCCGGCGCGGCCTCAT
>NZ_JBMSDZ010000010.1:0-130888 GCF_049445995.1 Dyella sp. KRB-257
ATTGCGGTAAGATCATGGGAAGACTGGCGAACGACGAACCGGGGTGGTTTGGAAGACACGAGCGATGCACGCAATGCGAGATTGATATGGAAGTATAAACGGCTAAATGCGCGACGCGAAGTGCGCGGAATGTCGAAACAGCATCTTCACCCATAGGGTGAACCCGGCATGAGGGCGGAACCCAAGCGCAGCATGGATCCGACCGGGCGAGCTCACGGAATCAGGTATCACCCATCGGCTGGACTACGAGGAGCTTCTAAGCGATGCGCTGGAAACCTTCCAGTCGCTGCGTACGAGTGAGCGCGAGGTGAAAAGTGGTGGTGGCCGTTGGTATATCGCCCGCATGCTGCCGTACCGCACTGCCGAAGACCGCATCGAGGGTGCGGTACTGACCTTCATCGACATCACCGGGCGCAAGCGTGCCGAGGAGGAGGCGCGCAAGAGCGAGGAACATCTCCGTCTCGTCGCCGAGAGCACCGACCACGCCATCATCACCTTCAACATCGACGGAGTGATCACCCATTGGAACAAAGGCGCCGAGCGCATCTTCGGATACGCGGCGGGCGAGGTGATCGGCCGCTCCGGCGAGCTGCTTTTCCCTGAGATGGATCGCGACGAGAACGTTTTCGCCAGGCAACTGGGCGTGGCGTTGAGCCAGGGCAAAGCGCATGTGGAGCATTGGTACCTGCGCAAGGACGGCTCTACCGTGTTCTGCAGTGGTACGACCGTGCCGCTCATCCAGGGAGGGCCGCACGGATTCGCCAAGATCATCCGCGACGAGACCCACGACCGGAGACATCGCCAGGCAGGCGGGTCCCAGTTGCCAGCGGGAAGTGCGTCGCGGGAAGCGACCCAACAGGCCGCTCTGCTCAAGGACGAGTTCCTCGCCACCATGTCCCACGAGCTCAAGCACCCGCTGAACCTGATGCTGATGAACGCGGAGCTTCTTTCGGCGATCCCTGAGCTTGCCTGCAATGACTCGGCACGCCAGGCCGCCGAAGTGATCCGCCGGTCTATCCTCAGTCAGGGCCAGATCATCGACGACCTGCTGGACCTTTCGCGCATCAGTACGGGCAAGCTGACGCTGAAGCTGGACGATCTGGACCTGGCCGGGAGCGTCCGCCGCCTGGCCACGCCCACCCGCGACGAAGCCAGCCAGCGCGGCCTGGAGTTCGCCTCGCAAATACCCGACACGCCAGTGATGGTGAAGGCCGACCGCGTGCGCATCGATCAGGTCATCTGGAACCTGTTGAGCAATGCGCTGAAGTTCACGCCCGCTGGCGGGTGTATCGAGCTTCGATTGTCGATGGGCGACTCGCGCGCCGAGCTGGTGGTGGCCGATTCCGGCCGTGGCCTTGGCCTTGACGAGCTGGATCAGATCTTCGAAATGTTCCACCAGGGCAGCGGTGTGTCCACGCGGGAAGGTGGCGGGCTGGGCATTGGGCTCGCCCTGGTGCGGCAGCTGGTCGAGCTGCATGGTGGCACGGTCAAGGCCACGTCGCCCGGTCGTGGCAAGGGCGCCAGTTTCTCCGTCTCATTACCCCTTTCCAACGTGCATCTCCCGGAGGAATCCGACGGCGCCGGGCACGAAGGCGAAATCGATGGCCTGCGCGTCATGGTCGTGGACGATGCAGTGGATATCCTCAGCCCGTTTCGTCAGGTGCTGGAGTTGAAGGGCGCCACAGTGGAGACCTTCGACTCCGCGCAGGCGGCGCTGAATGCGTTTGGCGCAGCGAGCTTCGACGTAGTGCTTTCAGACATCGGCATGCCCGGCATGAACGGCTACCAATTCATTCGTGAGCTTCGGACCCTGCCCGGTGGCGACAGCGTGATCGCCCTGGCTCTGACCGGTTTCGCCCGAGCCAAAGACCAGCGAGAAGCACTAAAGGCAGGTTTTGACGCGCATATCAGCAAGCCTGTGGCACTGAAGTCGCTGCTGGCCGTGCTGCGACGCCTGCGAGGCTGATCCCTCGTCCCGATCCGGCGTCGCACGATGGTCCCCCGATGAGGGTGGAGAGACAGATATGGCATGGCCTTACGGCGACAGTCCCACGGCGAGGCGCATCAGACGCCACGATTGGACGGCGACCCCGCTGGGCCCTCTGGAGCGCTGGCCGCAGAGCCTGAAGACCGCGCTGGACCTGATGATCGGGGCCGAACAGCCGGTACTGGTGGCCTGGGGCGAGGAGTTGACCGCACTCTACAACCGCGCCTTCGCCGCCTTGCTGGGCGAGCCGCGCGGCCGGTACTTCGGAGCACCTTGCAGTGAGCTGTGCGGGGAGCGCTGGCCGATGCTCGATGGCGCCGTGCGCGCCGCGCTCCGCGGTGAACCCCAGTTGTGGGCCGACCAGGGGATGAAGATCGGCCCGGACGATCTCGACACTGGCTGGTTCACCGTGAGCTGGATGCCGCTGCGCGATGAGAGTGATGCCGTCTCGGGTATCTACTGCACCGTCGTGGACACTACTGAAAAGGTGAGGGCACAGCAGATCCTGCGCGAGAGCCGCGACCGCCAGGCCTTCCTGCTCGCCTTGAGTGATGCGCTGCGGCCACTGTCCGGGCTCCGGGCGATCCAGCGGGTGGCGTCGCGGTTGATCGGCGAACACCTGCAAGCCGATCGTGTGGGCTTCGCCGAACGCGACGACGACGACGACGACGTGCACATCCTGGAGGACTGGTCGGCGCCGGACATGCCGCCGCTAGGGGCGATGCACTGCCTGAGCTCGTTTCACCCGTCGATCGGCGCCTTGTTGTGGCGGGGCGTGATCGTGAGGATCGACGACATCCGCACGGTCTGCGAACACCCGGCCGATCTGGCGATGTACCAGCGCTGGAACATCGGGGCCGCGCTGGTGGTGCCGTTGCGGCGCGACGACCAGTTCAACGGCAGCTTCTACGTCCACCAGCGCATCCCACGCCGCTGGAGCGACGGCGACGCGCGGCTAGTACAGCGTGCGGCCGAGCGGGTCTGGATCGCCATACAGTGGGCAGCCGCAGAGCGATCGCTGCGCCATGCACAGCAACGCCGGCGATTTCTGCTGCTGCTCAGTGATACGTTACGCGGGCTCGATCAGTCCGCCACCATCAAGCACGCCGGTTGCCAATTACTCGGCGAGCAGTTGCAGCTTGATCGGGTGGCCTACGTCACCGTGGACGCAGCAGGGCAACTGTCGGTCCAAGGCTGGAGCAGTGCCACCGGGTTCTTCGACCAGGCAGCGGCTCCTGCCACGGCCGAGCACGCGCTCGCCGATACCTGCTGGCAACACAAGCTGCTGGTAATCCACGACGTGGCCAACGAAGACAGGATCCCGCCACATGAGCGAGAGGCGCTGCTTTCGGCTGGCATCGGTGCCCTCGTCACGCTGCAAATAGCGGGCAAGGAAGCCGCCCGGCAGGCGGCCTTCGGCGGCGCGTCTCGGTCGGCGCGGCAGTGGTCCAGGGAGGACGTCGACCTGATCAAGGAAACCGCCGGGCGTCTTTGGTCTGCAGTGGAGCGGGCCCGTGCACTGGAGCAGCTGACCTTGCGCGAGGCCGAACTGGCCCAGGTGCAGCGTTCCGGCGGCGTGGGCGGCGTCATTATCGATATGGCTGATGGCATGCGCTCGCAGCGCTCGCCGGAATATCGACGGCTGCACGGATTGTCGCCGGAAGTGCAATTCGAAGGTCACGAAGAATGGCTCGCACGGGTTCATCCGAAAGACCGCAAGACCGCCGACCGCGCCGTACGCGAAGCGATCGCGCACGGCGATTCGTATACCAGCGAGTACCGGATCGTCCGCCCCGACAACGGCGCGGTGCGCTGGATCTCGGCCAAGGGAGAGATCCAGCGCGATGCCGACGGTCGAGCGCTCCGGCTGGTGGGTATCCACCTGGATATCACCGAGCGCAAGGAAATGGAGGCTGCGCTCAAGCTCAGCGAGCGGCGACTGCAGACGCTGATCTCCGGCATGCCGCAGCTGGTATGGCGCGCCGAGGAAGCAGGACGATGGATCTGGGCCAGCCCGCAGTGGGCCGACTTTACCGGTCAGCGTGCGCACGAGAGCCTGGGCCGGGGCTGGCTCGAACCGGTGCATCCGGAGGATCGCGGGCGCGTATGCGAGGCGTGGGAGAAGGCCGAGTCGAGCGGAGCGCTCAGCATCGACCACCGCATCCTCGGCCGAGCCGGGCAGCGCTATCGCTGGTTCCAGACCCGCGCCGCGCCAGTACGCAACGCCGATGGCGGTATTCGCGAGTGGCTTGGCACCTCCACCGACGTCGACGAAATGCGTACGCTGCAGGATCACCAGCAGGTGTTGCTGGATGAATTGCAGCACCGCACGCGCAACCTGATGGGCGTGGTGAGCGTGCTGGCCCGCCGTACAGTCGCCTCCAGCACCGACCTTGACGCCTTCGCCGTCCGCTTCGACGATCGGCTGGCCGCGCTGTCGCGAGCCAACAATTTGCTTTCTGGCGTCACCGATGGGCAGCGCATCAGCTTCGATGCCTTGCTGCGCCAGGAGCTCGATGCGCTCGGTGTACTGGACGGCCAGAATCCGCCGGTGGAGATGGCGGGGACCCCAGGCATCGCGCTGCGTTCGAGCACGGTGCAGATCCTTGCGCTCGCGCTGCACGAGCTGGGTACCAACGCGGTCAAATACGGCGCGCTGGCGCAGCCCGGGCGGCAGCTGTCAGTGCGCTGGTGGATCGATGCGCAGGTGGCACCGCAATGCCTGGTGGTGCAGTGGCGCGAAACCGGAGTTCCCATGGCAGACAGCGGCGGCTTTGGCTACGGCCGCGAGCTCATCGAGCGTGCCCTGCCGTATCAGCTCGGTGCCACCACCACCTACACCTTTACGCCCGACGGCGTGCTCTGCGTCATCCGGTTGCCGATCTCCGCGCAATAAGCCGTCGCCAACAGCTCGGCGCCAACGTACGGCGAGGGAGTGACGAATGCTTTAGGCCGGCGTCATGTGCGCTGCACCGGTGCTTTTCTAAGCTGCCCGACCCTCAGCCCCGCGGAGTTCGACATGACAGGACAACCACGCAAGCACGGCACCGGCGATCGCAACAACGACCAGATCGCCTGGAAAGACCATGAGATTCATCGCAAGCGCGACGAGGAGAATCGCGAAAGCGATCGCAAACGCGATCGGGTGGACGAGACGGGCACGGGCAACCAGGAACCATCGTCGGGCGGCAAGGACACGCCCTGACAGTAGAGACGTCCGTTCCGTTTCCAGAGGCCGGGCGCCCCACCGCAAGGGGCGCCCGGCCGGCGGGCTCTCCCGCCGCTGGTCCTGCCGAGTGCGTATCACTGTGCGCCGGCGGGCCTGAAACCGCCGTACACGCTTCATGGTCGCGACCGTTGACGGGCATGGTGACTAACGTTTCTTTTTACCGCGCCGTGGTTTATTTACCGCGCCCGTGGTTTACCGCGCGCGTCATCAGGAAGCCCAGCGCGTCGCGCACGCCCGGATCGGTGGCGACGTTGATCAGCCGTTCGTAGACGATCTTGGCGCGGGCTTCGGCCGCGATGTTCGAGCGCAGGTCGCAGGTGGGGTTCGCCGATGCTGTCGATGTAGCCGGCAGTCCACAGCTGGCCTCCGCTGTTGGTCAAGGCCGGACCGCCGCCGGGCAATCAGCCGGTGGGTCGGAAGTGCTGCGGATCGAACTGCGCCAGCGCTTCCATCAGCGTCAACACGTCGAATGGCTTCAGCAGGAAGGCATGCCGGCGGAACTTGCTCGGCAGGTGGTCGTGTGCATAGCCGGAGAAGATCAGGACGTTCACGTTCTGCGCCTGGAGCAGCTCGATGAGCGCATCGCTCGGCCCATCTTTCAACTCGTAGTCGACCAGGGCAATGTCGGGGCGACAAGACGCCAAGTGTATTGCGCCGGCATTGTCCTGGGCGGCACCAACAATGGGCCAGCGGTGCCAGGAGAGGACGTCCACTATGGTTTCCAGCAGGGCGGTATCGTCCTCGACAACCATGACGGAGGGGGGGCTGGCAGTAGCCATACGCGTTTCCTTGTATCGGCGGGACACCCCTGTACCCGCCGCAAGTATTGCGCCATATGCAGCGCTTTCACAATGCCATGCCGCCAACATGGCAATCGTTGCGTGTTCGGCCGCAGCACCCTGAAATATTTTTACGCGACAGGAACATTCTTTATGCAAATCAGCCGTGCCGCCGCGCAACGACAGCGCGGAGACGTTGGCGCGGTGCTTGCACGATATGGGCATGAGGCCTATCGCCAACCCGTTCATGCTCTACATCCCCTTCAACGCGAAGTCGCGCGCGCCGTGGCGCGTGCTCGAGCGCTCGCACGTGCTGGGTGTGTTCGGCAGTCGGGACGAATCACTGCACTTCGCACTGCGGCTCGCTGCCGAGGTGGTGCGCCGGGGCGGGGCGGAAGTGCGGCTGATGGTGGAGGAGGCGCACGGCGAATGGAAACAGATGCCGCCGGCACTGTTCGTCGACGCCTCCGAGCTGGCCAGCGACCGCGCCTGAGGCAGCGCGCGCAACGCACCCCTTCGACAGCAGACTCTTCGACAACCGCGGCACGGTTCGGACGCATCGGCGCGACGTCGGGTTCGTCAGGATGGCTGAGCCGGCATTCGCCGGTGCGTCCACATATTTCGAGGAATATCCATGACGGCCAAGACCATACAGGATCTGTTCGTGCACGAATTGTCCGATATCTACAGCGCGGAAAAACAGTTGACCAAGGCACTCCCGCGGCTCGCCCGTGCGGCCAGCGACGAAGAGCTCAAGAAGGCGTTCGAGGCGCACGCCGAAGAAACCCAGCGTCAGGTGGAACGCATTGACGCCGTGGCGCAGGCAATGGACATCCGCGTGAAGCGCCTCAAATCCGCCCCCATGGAGAGCCTCATCGAAGAGGGCCGGGACGTCATCGAATCGATAGCGCAGGGACCGCTGCGCGATGTCGCCCTGGTGGCCGGTGCGCAGAAGGTGGAGCACTACGAAATCGCCGCCTACGGCACGCTGTGCGCATTGGCGAAGGAACTGGGCCAGGACAAGGCTGCCTCGCTGCTGGAGGAGACCCTGCAGGAGGAAAAGCAGACCGACCAGAAGCTCACCGTGCTGGCCGAACAGGGCAGCAACAAACGAGCGAAGGCACAGTCTGCAGCAGGCTGAGCAGTAAGCCGGGGCGCGGCGACGGACGGCGGGCATGGACGCTGTAGCCCACCACCGTCGCCGCGCGCACGAGTTCTTCAGTGATGGACGTCCGTCGCTCCAGCGCCCCGCTGCGGGCGCTGGCGTCGCGCACGACACCGTGGCGTGCCAAGGTCGGCGGCGCAACCGCGAAGAACCTGGGTGCGCGAACCTGGGGCGCAGGCACGCTGGTCGCCGTGGGCTACATGGATCCGGGCAACTGGGCTACCGACGTGCAGGCCGGAGCTCAGTTCGGCTACGGACTGGTGCCGGTGGTGGTGCTGGCCAGCCTGGCAGCGATGCTGTTGCAGTCGATTTCCGCCGCGCTCGTGGCGGTGACGGGGCAGGACCTCGCCTGCCTTTGTCGCGTGCGCCTGCCGCGCGCCGCGGTCGTCTCGATGTGACCGGCATGCGAGATCGCGATCGTGGCATGCGACCTCGCCGAGTCGTCGGGGCAGCGGTGGCCTTGCGGATGCTTTTCCGGGTGCCCCTGTGGGGCGGCGTGCTGGTGTCCATGATGCTGATGCTGCCGTTCGTCTGGCTGCAGCAGTGCGGGTCTGCCTGGCTGGTCGGTGGTGTGCTGGTGTTGCTGGGCGTGGTGATGGCGGCGCTGGCCGCGCAACTGGTGGCCGCCGGACCCGACGGCCAGGCTTTGCTCCGGGGCATGCGGCCTGATCCACGGCAGTGGCACAGCCCGGACATGCTGTGGTTGGCCGCCGGGATCGTCGGCGCCACCATCATGCCACACAACCTCTATCTGCATTCCTCGCTGACCACCCCCATCGCACGCGCTCCGCGCTCGCGAATCAAACGCGCACTGCGCGGCATCGGGCTCGACAGCGGTGTATCGCTGGCGGTGGCGATGCTGGTCAACGTCGGTTTGCTGGTACTGGCGGCCGCCGTGTTCCACGTCCATGACGTGCGCGAGGTGAGCGATCTTTCGCAGGCGAGCCAACTGAAGCGCATCGCGCCGGTAGCCAAGCGAGCTCTTCGACAGACGAAACACCCACGATGCCCGCTCCGTTCACTCGCCGTTAGGGATGCTGTCTCTGCAGCCGCACCTGACGACTGCCGAACGATTTCGGAGAAAAACGCATGTCCGAACCTACTCGCTCCTGGAGTCGGCGCATATGCTTCGCGGCGGCCCGCGATGCCATGGGCAAGGCACGCGCATGAGCGCCGCCATCGAACGACTGGAGCACCTGTGGGAGACGCCGCCGACGCTGTTGGGCCGGCTTTCGACGGTGGATCATAAGACCGTGGGTATCCGCTACATCGTCACCGCATTCGCCTTCCTGATGGTCGGGGGCGTCGAGGCACTGGTGATGCGGGTGCAGCTTGGCGGCCCAGACATGCATGTGCTGTCGCCGGAGGCCTACAACCAGCTGTTCACCATGCACGGCGTCACCATGATCTTCTGGTACGCCGCGCCGATCCTGTCCGGGTTCGGCAACTACCTTGTTCCGCTGATGATCGGCGCGCGCGACATGGCATTGCCGCGCGCCAACGCCTTCAGCTACTGGACGTTCCTGTTGTCGGGCCTGCTGCTGTACGCCGGCATGGCCATTGGTCAGGCGCCGCACGATGGCTGGTTTGCCTATGCGCCCTACAGTGACCGGCCTTACTCGCCGGCGCTCGGGCTGGACTTTTACGCGCTGTCGCTGATTTTCCTCACCATTTCCACCACGGTTGGCGCGGTGAATTTCCTGGTAACGATCTTCAGCCTGCGCGCGCCGGGCATGTTGATCAGCCGGATGCCGCTGTTCCTGTACAGCACAGGCACCATCTCCATGCTGATCGTGCTGGCGCTGCCTGCGCTCACCGCCGGGTGCGTCTTCCTGGAGCTGCAGCGCAACTGGGGCTTCCATTTTTTCGATGCCGCCAACGGGGGCACGCCGCTCCTGTGGCAGCACCTGTTCTGGTTCTTCGGCCACCCTTGGGTGTACGTGATCTTCCTGCCGGCCACCGGCATGGTGTCGATGATTCTTCCGGTGATGGCGCGGCGGCCGATCTGCGGCTACGTGTACGTGGCGCTCTCCACCGTGTTGACTGGCGTCATCGGCATGGGGGTGTGGGTGCACCACATGTTCGCCACCGGCATGAATCAGATGGCGATGAGCTTCTTCGCTGCCGCCAGCATGACCATTTCCGTATTCAGCACAGTGCAAGTGTTCGCCTGGATCGGGACGCTGTGGCATGGACGGATGGTGGTGACTACTGCGACGCGCTTCGTCATAGGCTTCATCGCGCTATTCATCATTGGCGGCCTCAACGGCGTGATCACCGGCTTCATTCCGTTCGACTGGCAGCTCACTGATACGTATTTCGTGGTGGCGCATATCCACTATGTGCTGATCGGGGCCAACCTGTTTCCGGTGATGGCAGCGTTGTACTACTGGTTCCCGAAGATGAGCGGGCGGCTGATGAATGAGCGCGCCGGGGCCTGGAGCTTTTGGGTAATGTTCATCGGCTTCAACGTGTCGTTCCTGCCGATGCACTTGGCCGGTATTGCCGGCATGCCGCGCCGCATCTACACCTATGATGCGGGGCTAGGGTGGGATGCAATCAATGCCACCGTCAGCGTCGGCGCCTTCGTGTTTGCCGTGGGCCTGCTGGTTTCGCTGGTGAATGTCTGGATCAGCCTGCGCCAGGGCAAACCCGCCGGTGCCAATCCGTGGCAGTCGGACAGCCTGGAGTGGTCGATGCCGTCACCGCCGCCGGTCTATGCGTTCGAGCGCATCCCCACCGTGGCCACACGCCATCCGTTGTGGGACGACCACGACGAGTATGCCGACCCGCGCGATGAGCGCCGGCTGGACCACGGGCGCTACACGCTCGCAACCAGCGCAGCCGACGCGGTGCCGGTGGCTGTCGCCAAGATGCCGGAAGACACCCTGATGCCGCTGCTGCTGGCGCTGCTGATGACCGCCTTGTTCAGCACGCTGTTGATGAAGGCGCTGGTGTGGGCGCTGGTGGTGGCGGTGGTGGGTGCGCTGGCGATGGCCGCCTGGCTCTGGCCGGAAAAGGAGAAGACCGCATGAGCGAGCTGACCGTGGACAGGGCCGGCGTGGTCGTGGGCGGGGAGCCGGCAGCGGTGCCTTATCGGCCTGTGGCGGAGCTGGGCTGGGACGATCGTCGGGGCACGCGCGCCATGAGCTTCTTCATCGCCACCGAGGCGATGCTGTTCGTGGCTCTGTTCTTTTCGTATTTCTACCTTGGCGCTGGTCAGCCGCGCTGGCCGATCGACGAGCCGCCGGAACTCAAGCTGGCGCTGATCATGCTGGGCGTGTTGTTGAGCAGCAGCGTGGTGCTGTGGGTGGGCGAGCAACTCGGCAAGCGCGGCCACGCCGCTGCTTCGCGCGTGCTGGTGGCGGTCACCATCGCCCTGGGTGGCCTGTTCCTGTTTCTGCAGACGCTCGAGTACCGTCACCACCTGCGCAAGCTGATGCCGCAGCGCGATGCCTATGCATCGATCTTCTACACGATCACCTCGGTGCACGCGCTGCACGTGATGACCGGCCTGGGCATGCTGCTCTACGTACTGGCGCTGCCGGCACCAGAGCACACGGACCGGCCGCCGTACCGATCGCTGCATAACGCCGGTATGTATTGGCATTTCGTCGACGCCGTATGGGTGGTGATCATCGCGCTGCTTTACGTCATGCCGAACCTCGGGGCCAGGCCATGACCGATCAGCGCGCAAACATGCCATCGCGCGGCTCGCTCTGGTTTGCTGTATTGGCCGCCCCCGTCGGCTGGGCGCTCCAGGAGGCGTTGGGCTGGTTTCTCGCCAGCGCGCCGTGCGAGCGCTATAGCGCTACACATGCCTGGGTTGGTCGCGTTGGTGGCTGGCAGCTCACATTGCATGTGTTTGTCATCCTGCTTGGGTTCACCGGCCTTCTGTTCGGTATCCGTGGCTGGCGCCGGACGCGCGACCGGCCCGCGGCTGAGATCACTGATGTGGATCATTTTCTGGCGGTGGCTGGGACGGTGATCAGCGCCGTGGGACTGGCGGCGCTGGTGTGGGGCACGCTCGGGACCTGGCTTCTGCCTTCGTGTGAGGTGATGCGATGAACCTTGCACACCTGCCGCTGCTGTTGATGACACTGATGCTGGTCGCGTGCGAGGGCGGACGCGACCCCAGCCAGCCGGGGCTGCGCATGGATGGCAATCCTGCGCATGGCAAGCAACTGATCAGTCAGTACACCTGCGGTGCTTGCCATGTCATTCCCGGCATTCATGGGGCCGACGGGCTGGTCGGGCCGCCACTGACCATGTTCGGCCGCCGCGCCTACATCGGCGGCGAACTGCCCAACACGCCGGCGAACCTGCAGCGCTGGCTGCTGGATCCACCTGCGGTAGAGCCGGGAACGGCGATGCCCCGGCTCGGCCTGTCGCGCGCCGAGGCCCGCGACGTCGCCGCCTATCTGTCCACATTGAGGTAACCATGACGCTCTCACGCATGCTCATCACGTTTGTCGCTGCCGCCGTCGCGCTGGGAAGCGGGGCAGATCGTGCACAGGACAAGGCGCCGGTCGAGCCGGCGACCAAGCAGGGCGAGCTGCCGACGTCCTGGCACACCGGTGGGCTGCTCGAACACGCCGCGCCACCCATGCACCTGGTGGCTCCGCTGCCCCAGGGCGAGTGGAAGCTGCCTGGCGGCGACCTGGCCAACCTCCGCTACAGCCCGCTGGACCAGATCAACACCAGCAACGTGAAGAACCTCAAGGTGTTCACCACCCTGTCCACCGGCATTCCACACGGCCACGAAGGCGGCCCACTGGTGGTCGGCGATGCCATGTACGTGGTCACGCCGTTTCCCAACAACCTCATGGCGATCGACCTGACCAAACCCGGCGGCGCGTTGCTGTGGATGTACCAGCCGCATCCGGATCCACGCGCCGTGGGCATCGCCTGCTGCGACGTCGTCAACCGCGGGGCCTCCTATGCCGACGGCAAGATCATCTACAACACGCTGGACGACCAGACCATCGCCGTCGATGCCAACACCGGCAAGGAGGTCTGGCGCACGAAGGTAGGCAACATCGACATCGGTGAGACGGTGACGATGGCACCGTTGGTGGTGAAGGATAAGGTGATCGTCGGCAACTCCGGCGGCGAACTGGGCGTGCGTGGTTGGGTCAAGGCGCTGTACGTGTCGTCGGGCAAAGTCGCCTGGAGCGCCTTCAACACCGGCTCGGACAAGGACGTGCTGATCGGGGCGGATTTCCATCCGTTCTACCCGCACGACCAGGGCAAGGACCTGGGTCTTACCAGCTGGCCCAAGGGCCAATGGAAGCTGGGCGGGGCGACCGCCTGGGGCTGGATTTCCTACGACCCCGAGACCAACCTCATCTACTACGGCACCGGTAATCCCGGGGTTTGGAACCCGGACGTGCGCCCCGGCGACAACAAGTGGTCCTCCAGCATCATTGCCCGCGACGCGGATACGGGCATGGCGAAATGGGCTTGGCAGGTGTCGCCGCATGACGCATGGGACTACGACGAGATCATGGAAAACATCCTCGTCGACATGCCGTGGCAGGGGCATATGCGCAAGTTGCTGATCCATCCGGGCCGTACCGGCTTCGTGTTTGTGCTCGACCGCACCACCGGCGAGGTGCTGTCGGCGGAGAAATACGAGCCGACCAACTGGGCGCACGGCTACAACCTCAAGACCGGCCGGCCCGACGAGGACCCCGCCAAGCGCACGCATTTCGGCAAGGTCACCCACGACATCTGCCCATCGGCCACTGGGGCCAAGGACTTCATGCCGTCGTCGCTGTCGCCGCGCACGGGCCTGCTCTACATCCCTGCGCACAACACCTGCATGGACTACGAGGGAATTGAGGCCAACTACATCGCCGGCACGCCCTACCTCGGCGCCGACGTGCGCATGTACCCCGGGCCGGGCGGTTACCAGGGTGAGCTGGTGGCGTGGGATCCGGTGCAGGCCAAGCCGGTGTGGAGCATCCGCGAACGCGACCTGCCCCTGTACAGCGGTGTGTTGTCCACCGGTGGCGACGTCGTGTTCTACGGCACCATGGACGGCTGGTTCAAGGCCGTCGATGCGCGCAGCGGGGCGGACCTGTGGAAGGTGAAGGTGGCCTCCGGCGTGGTGGGCAATCCGATCACTTTCCTCGGGCCCGAGGGCCATCAGTTCGTCGCCGTCTACGCCGGCGTTGGTGGCTGGATGGGTGCCACGGCGTTTCCAAGCGTGTCCACGGATGACCCGACCGCTGCACTTGGCACGGTCGGCGCGATGAAAAAAATCAAGCAGTACACGGCGGCCGGGAGCGTGCTCTATGTCTTCGGCTTCTGATCGCTTTCGCCGTGCCGCTTCCGCGTGCCTGCTCGTGCTGGCTGTGCCCGCCATGGCGCAAGACAATCCCGAGGCACTGGAGCGGGCCCTGCATGGACCGGCGGTGCCGATCATCGCGCCCATCGACCAGCTGCGAGTGTGTGCCGATCCGAACAATCTACCGTTCTCCAACCAGCAACAGCAGGGGTTCGAGAACGCCATCGCGCGCATGGCCGCAAACGACCTGCATCGTCGCCTGGTCTATTACTGGTGGCCGCAACGGCGCGGCTTCGTGCGCAAGACGCTGAAATCCGGCCACTGCGACGTGGTGATCGGCGTGCCGTCGCGGATGGACATGCTCAAGACCACCACGCCGTACTACCGGTCCAGCTATGTGTTCCTTACCCGGCACGACCGGCACCTGGACATCCACAGCCTGGACGATCCGCGACTGCGCAACCTGCAGATAGGGGTGCACGCTGTCGGCGACGACTACGCTAACGTGCCGCCAGCGATGGCGCTGGCCCAGCGTGGCTTGGTGCAGAACCTGCACGGATACAGCATCTACGGCGATTACTCCCGGCCGGATCCGACGCGCGCGTTGATCGATGCGGTGGCGAACCGCAGCGTGGACGTCGCCATTGCCTGGGGCCCCCTGGCCGGCTACTTCGCGCAACGTGAGCCGGTGGCGCTGGACTTGGTGCCACTGCAGAGCGACGTGGGGTCGGCGCAGGTGATGCGTTTTGACATGTCGATGGGCGTGCGCCGCGAGGACAAGGCGCTGCTGCAGTCGCTCAACGAGTTTATCCGACGCCGGCAGGCGGCCATCAATGCGGTACTGCGCCACGACGGCGTGCCGTTGGTCGCTGGCGACGACCAGGAACAAGGGGGGCCACGATGATGCATGCACTCTGGCGCGCGTGCCTTGGCGCCGCGTTCGGCCTGCTCTGCAGCAGTGTTACTGGCTGCCATAGCGACCAGGACTACGAGCACGCGGCCACCCGCACGCCGCGTGCGGCGACTGGCCCCGTTCCGGGCCCGGGGCGTGCAGACGACCGCTCCAGTCGTGCCAGGCCCGGGCCCTACAGCGGCGATAGCGTCGGCGTGGAAGAAGGACGGAAGTTGTTCGTGCGCTACAACTGCTCCGGCTGCCACGGCGGCCATGCCGGCGGCGGCATGGGACCGAGCCTGCGAGACCAGGACTGGATCTACGGCTCCAGCGATGACGACGTGTTCGACTCCATCGTGCAGGGCAGGGCGCACGGCATGCCCGCATGGGGCTCACGCATTACCGACGACCAGGTCTGGATGCTGGTGGCGTACATCAGGGCGTTGCGCACGCCGCAGGAGCCGGATGCGCCGGTATCGCATGCGCCTGACGTACCGGAGCGCTAGGCATGGTCCGCGCGATGCTGCGATGCCTCTGCATGCTGTCGACCGTGGTGTTGCTTGCCGGCTGCCGTGGGCCGCAGAACTTCCTGTTCGCTGAGGGTACTGCCGCCGATCGCTTGGCGCGTCTGGGCTGGATCGCGCTGATTTCCTTCAGCGTCGTCACTGTGGTGGTGTGGTGCCTGCTGGTCGCCGTGGTGTCGCGCCGGCGCGGGAGCTTCGGCGAGCACGCGCCGGTGGACACCACCTCGGGCATCAACTGGATCATTGTCGGTGGATTGATCGTACCGATCACTGTATTGAGTACGCTGTTTTTCTTCAGCCTCGACACGCTGCGCGATTTTCCGATGGGCAAGCTGATGCATCCGGCGCCGTCGATCCGAGTCACTGCGCGGCAATGGTGGTTCGATGCGGAGTACCTCGATCCATCACTGCCCAACCGTTTCCACGCGCCGACCGAGCTGCACATTCCAGCCGGCGCGCCGGTGAACCTGGAGCTGGTCACCGCCGATGTCATCCACTCGTTCTGGGTGCCGAAGCTGCACGGCAAGGTGGACATGGTGCCGGGAATGACGAACCGGATCCGCCTCCAGGCAGATCACCCTGGTATCTATGACGGCGAATGCGGCGAGTACTGCGGCATGCAGCACGCCCACATGCGCCTGCGGGTGTTCGCCGATACGCCCGCTGATTATGCGCGTTGGAAATCCCGTCAGCTGGCAGATGCGAGCGAACCGCAGACGCCGGCAGAGCAGCGTGGCAAGGCCGACTTCATGGCCGCGCCATGCGCGGTGTGCCACACCATTCGAGGCACCGATGCCCATGGCACGGTCGGTCCGGATCTCACCCATGTCGGCAGCCGCACCCGCATTGCCGGCGGTATGCTGGTGAACAACACCGCCAATCTGCAGGCGTGGATCGTGCACGCCCAGTCATTCAAGCCGGGTACGCAGATGCCGGACATCAACAGTCTCAGCGGACAGCAGCTGAGCGAGCTGACGCTTTACCTGCAAAGCCTCAAATGACGGAGATCCCCATGCGACGTCCAGCCTCTTTCCTCTTGCTTCTCACCGCGGCCGCGATGCTCGCAGGCTGCAACGATCACGACACCGACAAGGAGCGCGGCAACACGGTGGCGGCCAACCGTCAGGCCGAAGCACCGGCCTCCGGCATTGGCACCACACAGGATGGCGCGGCGGACGATGTGCGCAAGCCCGGGCACGACCGCTCGGGAAAGTGTGGCGACCTGCCCACCACAGTCCAGCTGCACAACTGGCTCAACAGCACCCCGGCCGAAGGTGAGGTAGGCGGCTTTGCTGGCGGTCGGCACGAATGGGCGGCAGTGGTCGACCGCCAGGGAAGGCTGTGCGCAGTGGCGTCGGCGGATGCGGATCCCACTATGCCGTGGCCGGGTTCGCTCGGCATCGCCAAGGCCAAGGCCTTCACCGCCAATGCCTTCAGCAGCGACACGACACCGATGTCGACCGCGCGGCTCTACACGATGGCGCAGCCCGGGCATTCGCTGTTCGGTGCTGGCGCTGGCGATCCACTCAATCCCAAGTGCCTGCAGGCCCCTGGGGATGCCAGCGCTGATGGCACGGTGTGCGGCGGTGTCATCGTGTTCGGCGGTGGACTGCCGTTGTACCGTGACAAGACCAAGGTCGGCGGCCTTGGCGTAAGCGGCGACACGCCGTGCGCCGATCAGGAGATCGCCAAGCGCGTACGTCATGCGGCCAAGCTCGATCCGGTCGGTGGCGCCACTGTGGACGACATCACCTACAGCAGCGTCGATGGCGCGTCTATCTACACCCATCCGCTGTGCTACCACACTTGGCGCAACGGCCAGAAGATCGGTGAGGAACCGGTGGCCAGCGGCTACTGAGAGGCTGAGAAAAATTCGCCCGCCTACTGCGGCCGCTGCCAAACGCCCGTGCCGGCGGCGCCCAACGCACCTTGTCACGAACGCTTGGCGGCGCTCTCGCTACGGCGGGCGAATTTTTCTCAGCCTCTGAGTGGCCGCCTTCGTGCGTCGCAGGCGGGTTGATTCTGCGTGCTTCCGCGCTCGCGGGAGGGCGTTGCATTCTTGTGAGGAGAGAAAGCATGCGTGGTTCCATCCGTAGTGGCTGTGGCGCCCTGGCCGTCCACTTCGCCAGCGCAAGCCTGGCGGTCGCAGTGCTCTGCGCGCCGGCCCTTCATGCGGTTGAACGGACCGCTGCCTTACCTGAGGCCATCTATGTCACCAACGAAGCCGGCGGCACGTTGAGCGTGATTGACGGGCGCACCCTGCGGGTGACGCGCACGCTGGCTCTGGGCAAGCGGCCCCGTGGATTGGTCGTGTCGCGCGATGGGCGCCGGTTGTACGTTGCACTGAGCGGCTCGCCGCCGGCCGGCCCCGGTGTGGACGAGAGCACCTTGCCGCCGCCAGACCGCACGGCCGACGGCATTGGCGTGGTTGACCTGGCGCAGGGCAGGGTGGTGCGCATGCTGCGCGGTGTCTCCGATCCTGAGCAGCTGGCGCTCGGACCGGACGGCAAGCGGCTGTACGTGGCGAGCGAGGATTCCGGGCGGTTGTTCGTCTTCGATCTGGGCTCGGGTCAGATAGTGAAGCGACTGCAGGTGGGCGGTGAGCCCGAAGGGGTGGGGGTCAGCGACGACGGGAGCCGGATCTGTGCCACTTCGGAAGCGAAAGGCACCGTCGCCCTGATCGACGGCCGCGAGCTACGGGTACAGCGTATCGAGAGCGTCGGCCAACGGCCGCGTAACTGCCGCTTTTCGCACGACGGGACAACCCTCTATGTCCCCGCAGAAGTCGGCGCCACGCTGTCGATGATCGATCTTGATCGTGGCGGTCCTCCGCATACCGTCCCGCTGGCCGGCGCTGGTGTGCGGCCGATGGGCGTAGCGCTGGCGCCGGACGGTCGCAGTCTGTACCTGACAACTGGTCACGCAGGCCTGGTACTGCGCCTCGATGCGCGAACCGGCAAGGTGAGCGGGCGCGTGAAGGTGGGCGACCGTCCCTGGGGGCTGGCCATCGCAGCTGACGGCAGGCGGCTCTACACCGCCGACGGGCCATCCAACACGGTCAGTGTGGTCGCCTTGCCGGAGATGAGTCGGCTGACCTCGATCGCAGTGGGCGAAAAGCCCTGGGGCGTTGCCGTGGGTCCGCTGCAGCCGCCCGCTGCGGCCGTGCAGAGTCATCACGCCCGGCGTCCGTAACGAATACGGTTCTTCGTCGGGCGCGGACAGCGCACGATGTGCGACGTGCCCGCAAGCCGTACATGGACACAGAGCCGCGCGTCATCTCCGTCCCGCGCCTGTTCGATGCCGGTGTCTCCTTTCTCCCCAAGCCTTAGGACGGGCGGATGCTCGTGAACGCGACGTGGATACGGTATCGCCGCCGCGCAGCGGCGATGGCGCGCGTCAGGGCGTGGGGCCGCCCATCACCGGAAGAATCGCGCCGGTGACGTAACTGGCGCAGCACGGCGAGGCGAGAAACACGTACGCCGGGGCCAGCTCCTCCGGCTGAGCAGGGCGACCCAGGGCGCTGGATTTGCCGAAGTCTGGAATCTTCTCGGCCGGGCCATCGGCGGGATTCAGCGGCGTCCAGACCGGCCCGGGCGCTACCGCATTCACGCGAATGCCGCGACCGGCGAGGTTCGCCGCCAGCGACTGGGTGAATGCGTGGATGCCGCCCTTGGTCATCGAGTAATCGAGCAGGTTTGCGTTGCCAAACAGGCCGGTTTCCGAGCCGGTGTTGATGATGCAGTCGCCGCTCTTGAGATGCGGCAGCGCTGCGCGCGCCATCTGAAAGTAGCCGTACAGGTTGGTGCGCAAGGTGGTGTCGAAGCTCTCGTCGCTGATGTCTTCCAGTGAGTCGGCGTGCTGCTGGTAGGCCGCGTTGTTGACCAGCACGGAGAGCGATCCGAAGTGATCCAGCGTCTGCGCCACCGCCTGCTGGCAGAAATCGCGGTCGCGCACGTCGCCGGGAAGGGCCAGGCACTCGCGCCCTTCCTCTTCCACCGAGGCCTTGGTTTCCTTGGCATCCTCGTGCTCGTTGAGGTAGACGATCGCCACGTCGGCACCCTCGCGGGCGAACAGCACGGCCACCGCTCGGCCAATGCCGGAGTCGCCGCCGGTGATGAGCGCCACCTTGCCTTCGAGCTTGCCGCTGCCGCGATAGTCGGGGGCCCGGAAACGGGGGCGCGGCTCCAGGTCGCGCTCCAGGCCAGGTTTGTTCAAGCGCTGTTTGGGCAGGGGATTACGTGGCTCGGGCGTGGGTGCGGGGTCCATGGTCTTGTCGGACTTGCTGGGGGTCTTCTTGCTGGTCATGCCTTGCTCCTGTTGGCGACGAAGCTCGACGGTAGGTAGCGCGCGGTGGCGATGCAGTGAATGACCGATGCAGTTTTCTTGACGCGGCGGCACGACGAATGTGAGCCGGCTTTGGCTGCGGGCACATCGCACGTTGACATGGCCCGGCCTAGCTTGGACGGCACGTCGACACCCGTCGCCACGGCTGCATGGTGGCATTCGTACATTTCCATGGAGCGGCACACGCTGCGCCAACGCGTGGCGGCATGCGGTGTGCTCCAGGGTGCCGGTCTTGCCTGTCACCATTCCCCCACCCACTCCGGAGAAGCATCATGACCTCTCGTTCCAAGACCACTACCGACCACGAAGAAATCCGCCGCTGGGTCGAGCAGCATGATGGCGTTCCGGCGAAGGTGAAGGACACCGGCTCGAATGAGGATCCGGGCATCCTGCGCATCGATTTTCCCGGCGGCGCGAGCGAGGAGGCGCTGGAGCATGTGGACTGGGATGTCTGGTTCGAGAAGTTCGACAAGAGCAACGTCGCCTTTCTCTATCAGCAGGAGAAAGCCTCCGGCGAAGACAGCACCTTCTTCAAGCTGGTGCGTGCGGACGAATGATGCGCACAAGCTGGTGCGCCCACCCCGCAACGGGATGGACGCACCGCCGGCGGCGGACTGGCATCACTTCTGTTGGTGATTGTCCTCGCCGACGTCATTGAGCGCGTTGCCCTCGGCGTCGGTGTCTTCCGGCTTGCGTGGCGCCTTGGAATTGCGGTCCGTCTCCGGCTCGTTGTCCGAGTCGCGGGTGGGTTCGCCCTGGTCGTGGTTCTGCGGCTTGCTCATGCGGTGTTCCGTTCGATGCGGGAGGAACCAGCAAAGCAGATTGCGCTTGCAGCGACCGTGATGGGCCGAGCCCAAGCTCTACACGTTCCTGCCACTTGATTCGATGTATTTCATGCCTGGTAGCGGCTGCGTCATGGTGACACACCTCTCATCATCGACATGATCAATCCGTTCGGGGGTAGGCAGAGAGTCCGGCGACTCCATCGCCAGATGAGCAACTGCATGCACGGCCGTGGTCCTCCGCCTTGTCATCGCGTTACCCATCACATGGAATACAGGGTGCGCGGCAATGCCACGGGAGAGAGTCTGCACCATTCCTCATCAGACGCGAGCTCGGCTCCAATGAGTCTTCATGACTACCAGCGCAAGCGCGATTTCAGCCGTACGCGAGAACCTGCAACAAGCAGCCGAGCTTCGGCAGGCGAGCGTGCAATTTTCGTGGTGCAGTTACACCACGCCAGCCGGCGTCACTACGACTTTCGCCTTCAGGTAGGAAACGTGCTGAGAAGCTGGGCAGTGCCGAAAGGCCCCAGTTTCGACCCTGGCGACAAGCGCCTGGCGGTAGAGGTCGAGGATCACCCGCTCGACTACGCGAGCTTCGAGGGCGACATCGAGGCCGGCTACGGCAAGGGCCATGTGGACCGTTTCGATTACGGCGTGTGGTCATCGCCGGGCGACGTGGAGGCACAGCTGCGCAAGGGGCACCTGCGCTTCGAGCTGTTCGGCGAACGACTCAAGGGCGCCTGGCACCTGGTGCGCAGCGGTCGCAAGGAGAAGCAGCCGGCGTGGTTCCTGATCAAGGCCGTTGACGCCTTCGCCAGCGATGTACAGGCCGACGACCTGCTCGACGCGCGCATGCGCGCGAGCACGCGCAAGGCCGCCAAGACGCCGGCGCAGAAGCCTGCCGCCGGCAAATCGACGGCACGGCGGCGCGCCGCGCCCCACATACGTCCCGTAGAAGCACGCAAGCTGCTGGCGATGCTCAAGGTCACGCCGAAGGCGCGGCTCTCGCGTGTGTCGGGCGAGTTCTTCAAGCCGGAACTGGCGCGACTGAGCGACACGCCGCCCAGCGGTGACCAGTGGCTGCACGAA
This sequence comes from Dyella sp. KRB-257, assembly GCF_049445995.1. Taxonomy (NCBI): domain Bacteria; kingdom Pseudomonadati; phylum Pseudomonadota; class Gammaproteobacteria; order Lysobacterales; family Rhodanobacteraceae; genus Dyella; species Dyella sp. KRB-257. The sequence goes on from NZ_JBMSDZ010000010.1 coordinate 21,087, forward strand.
GTGAAGTGGGACGGCTATCGACTGCTGGCGACAGTGCACGACGGCGCGGTGGCCTTGTGGTCACGAAACGGCTTGTCGTGGACCGGACGCGTGCCGGAGATTGCACAGGCAATCTCCGTGCTGAGGCTAGAATCGGCGCAGCTCGATGGCGAACTGATTGCCCTGGATGCCGACGGCCGCAGCGACTTCAACGCACTGCAGAAGACCCTGGCCGGCGAGCTCAACGCGCCGCTGGTCTACATGCTGTTCGACTGCCCGGCGCTGCAGGGTTACGACCTCACACGCTCGGCGCTGGAGGATCGCAAGGCGCTGCTGGCGTACATCCTGCACGGCCGCCCGGCGCCGCTGGCCTACAGCGCGCACACGGTGGGGCAGGGCGATGCCGCTTTTCGCATGGCGAACGAACAGGCGCTGGAGGGCATCATCTCCAAGCGTCGCAATGCGCCGTACCGCGGTGGTCGCGGCGACGACTGGCGCAAGACCAAACGGCTGCAGAGCGACGAGTTTGTGGTACTCGGCTACACCGCACCCGGCGGCAGCCGCCATGGTTTCGGTTCGCTGCTGCTGGGCAAGCCGGATCCCTCTGTGTCCGGGCGCTGGATCTACGCCGGGCGCGTGGGCACCGGCTTTGGCGACGCGGACCTGCGTCGGCTGAGTCGCAGTGTGGCCAAGGGCGGCGCCTCGCGCCCGCCCATGGCCATTGAAGGCATTGACCCGCTGCTGCGGGGTGCGCGCTGGGTGGCGCCGCGGACCGTGGTGGAAGTTGCCTTCCGCGGCCACGGCGGTAACGCGCTGCTGCGCCAGCCGAGCTTCAAGGGCCTGCGTCCGGATAAATCGGTGGATGACCTCACTGATGCCGATCGCCCGTCCGCTGCCAAGCCACCCTCCCGGTCCATTTCCCGGAAGTCAGCCATGTCCCCACAAGCCGCCTCCGACACCGTGGAGATCACCCATCCAGACCGCCTGGTCTTTCCCAACGACGGGATCAGCAAACAGGACGTGGCCGATTATTACCGTGCGGTAATGGGCTGGTTCCTGCCCGGCGTCATCGATCGGCCGACCTCGGTGGTGCGCTGTCCCGACGGCGTCGATAAGGCGTGCTTCTTTCAGAAACACGCGACGGCAGGCCTGCGGCACGTGGGCACGGTGGCGCTGAAGGAGGATGCCGGCGCGGCGGCGAACTACCTCGTGCCACGCGACGCGCTGGCGGTGCTGGAACTGGTGCAGTTCGGCGCGGTGGAGTTCCATCCCTGGGGTGTGAAGGCCGAGTCCCCGGACCTTGCCGACCGACTCGTGTTCGATCTCGATCCTGGCCCTGACGTGGCATGGGAGCGCGTGGTGGCCGGAGCGCGGCTGGTGCGCAAGCAACTGGAGCAGCTTGGGCTGGTCTCGTTCCTACGCACGTCCGGCGGCAAGGGTCTGCACGTGGTGTTGCCGCTGAAGCCGGCCGCGCCATGGTCGGTGGTGAAGCCGTTCGCGCGCGCCTTCGCCGATTCGCTGGCGCAAGCGCACCCGCTGGATTTCGTTGCGGTTGCTGCGAAGGCGCAGCGCAAGGGACACGTGTATCTGGACTATCTGCGCAACACGCGCGGCGCTACCAGCGTGGCGTCTTACTCACTGCGCAGCCGGGCCGAGGCGCCGGTGGCGGTGCCGCTGCGCTGGAGCGAGCTGGGTAAGGTGCGCGGCGGCAATCACTACACCTTGCGCACGGTGACGCGTCGGCTTGCCAGCCTGCGTAGCGATCCGTGGCAAGGCATCGACAAGGTACAGCAGGATCTGCAGCAGGTGCTCGATACGCTCGGTTCGACGGCCTCGGACTGACCGCTACACCGTGGACAGTTAGCCCGACTTGCGCGATTTTCTGGCGCCGCTCGTCTTTTTGCTCTTGGCTGCGCTGCGCTTGGCGGGGGCCTTCTTCGCTGCCCTGGTGGACGCGCGTTTATTCGTCGCCTTCGGCGCGGCGTGCCTTGCCGGCGTGCGCTTGTTGGTGTCTAGGCTCTTCTTGAGCAAGGCCATGAAGTCGACCACATTGGTAGAGGCGTTCTCGGCCGGCGCTTCCTCCGCACTCTCTTCGGCCGTGACCACGCCCTTGGACTTGAGGCGCTTGTCGATCACCTTGCGCAGGCGGTCGCGGAATTCGTCGCGGTAGTCGCCCGGCGCCCAGTTGCTGGACATCGATTCGATCAGCTGTTCGGCCATCGCCATTTCCTTCGCGGCGATGCGGTAGTCGCTAGTCGATCTGGCAGGCAGGCGATACTCCTCCAGATCCACCAGTTCCTGCGGATAGCGCAGCAACACCAGCTGCAACGCCTGGCCGCGCGGCATCACGGCGGACAGATATTCGCGTGTGCGGATCACCACGCGGGCGATGCCGATCTTGCCGGTGCGCTTGAGTGTCTCGCGCAACAGCACATAGCCCTTTTCCGCCTTCTTGCCGGGCACCAGCACGTACGGCTTCTCGAAGTACTCGGGACCGATTGAAGCAGCATCGACAAAAGCCTCCACCTCCACAGTCTCGCGCCCTTCCGCGGATGCCGCCTTGATGTCGTCCGGATCGAGCACGACGTAGCTCCCCTTTTTGTATTCGAATGCCTTGACGATGTCCTTCCAAGGCACCTCGTCGCCAGTCTCCGCATTGACGCGTTCGTAGCGGATGGGCGTGTTGCTGCGGCTGTCGAGCATGCGAAAGTGCAGGTCGACGCTGCGTTCGCCGGACATGAGCGATACCGGTACGTTGAGTAATCCAAACGACAACGTGCCCGTCCAGATAGGTCTCGCCATAACGCTCTCCCGTATATCAATTCGCGATAACTCGTGGCGTCGACCCGAAACCCTGGTCGCGCTACAGCAGACGCTGCCATTCCTTCAGCATGTGTTCGCAGCATGTGTTCGTAGCGCGCGGCGTAAGCGCGAGGAAAGCCTGCGGATACCAGAGTGATGCGACGGTTAACGAGGCCCACGCTAGCCTGCCATGCGTCAATAAACCATGTGCAGATAGCACCGTGAGCGCCGCAAAGCAGAAGCTGCGCGACAAGATGCTGGACCAGTTCGACAGCGCTGCTCTGATGGGCTGTTCATCCGACTTCGACATGCAATCCATCAACCCCGGCAGCCGAAAATTCAACGGACAGTTGACCTCGTCAGGTATATACATGTCGCTCAGTTGGATCGAGACCTTGCCATGACAAAGAACAACCACGAAGACACTAGCTCTCGCGACCGCAAGGACCCCGCTACCGCGCCATCAGGGACGAATGAGTCAGGATCAAATTACGAGACGGACCAGCAGCGTCTGCAGCGAAAGCATCGCGAGAGCGAGAACCAGGATGAGGCGTTGGAGGAAACTTTCCCCGCCAGCGACCCGGTATCGCCGTTTGTGCCAGCTAAGCTGCCGAAGTGATGTACTCACACGAATGATCGCTCCTAGGTAGCAACCTGTCGGACTTTTGCTCGGCCGGGCTGCGAATCCGGCTGTGCGTTCCCTATTTCCGCCGCTTCGCCGACCCATGGAGGTTCCATGGGCCAAAAAGCGACGGAAATAGGGACCGCACGGAGGGCTTTGCAGCCCGAATAGCTTCTACTGCCCACGCTCCTTGCGCTTCGTGGTAGGTGGTCAGCGGGAAAAGTGTTCGTGAGGTCTACCGGCGTGATCCGCCTTCCAACTTGTCGAGCAGACCGGCGACCACCCATTCAGCATGCCGTGTGCGGCTACCTGAGACGCCGGCCATCGCCTGCTGTAAGTGTCCGCTGGCCCATGCCTCAAATATCGCTGGGTGGATATATGCGCGCCGACACACCTCGGGCGTGTTGCGGAGAACCTCTGCGACTTCCTGCACCACCTGATTGAGCAACTGCCGACGTTTGCGTTCGCTCATGTGTGGATCGTAAGGCAGCTCAGCGAGCCGCATCGCGGCCTCGAGAGTGCCCGTCCAGGTGCGAAAGTCTTTGGCAGTAAAGGCTTCGCCCATGTGCTCCTGGAGGTAATGATTCACGGCGCCGGAATCAACAGGGCGGAGCCGGCCATGCTCGTCGCGGTAGCGAAAAAGACGCTGGCCTGGCAGGCGGTGCATACGCCGAATGATATTCGTCACCCGACGGTCCTTCAGCTGAAGCTTGCATCGTTGGCCGCCCTTTGCGCGAAAATGCAATTCCAGGTTTCCGTTCTCAATGCGCACATGGCGTTCCCGCAGTGTGGTGAGGCCAAAATGGCCGTTCTGCGTCACATACGATTCGTTGCCGATACGGATAGCCGTCTGATCGAGAATCCTGACGATCAGTGCGAGTACCTTCTTCCGCGGCAATCCGCTGGTAGCAAGGTCGTGACCGACCCGCCGACGCATCGCAGGCAGCGCAAAACCGAAGCTCGCCATGCGCTCGAATTTCCCAAAGTCGCGCAGGCGGCGCCATTGCGGGTGATAGCGGTACTGCTTGCGCCCCTTGGCGTCGCGGCCAGTCGCCTGCAGGTGACCACGCGGGTCGGGGCAAATCCACACATCTTCATATGCAGGCGGAATAGCCAAAGATTGGATTCGCTCAAGCACTGCTGGATCACGGATGCGTCGACCACTGGAATCGAAGTAGGCAAAGTCGTTGCCGCGTTTTTTCCGGGTGAAACCGGGACAGTCGTCAGTCGTATGCCGCAACCGCATGTCGTTGCGACATGTTCCGTGGCTTCGCAAAGTAGCCTTTCGCCGGGCCACTCAGAGGCGGAACCGCACGCATAGAGCCGGCCTGTCAAGCTGCATGTCTAGTCTCGCTTTGTAGTGATGACGTCTCCAGTCAAGTTGCAACATCGGAGCCCAAGCGCTGTCCTTGCTGGCAGCATCAACCTCTGCGGCACCTGGCGTAGAGCCGCCCGAATTCGTTACTGCTCCTATGCTGGTCAGGCGAGTGTCCACTTGTTGCTATCAAGCCGCTCCCATTCCAAAACCGAACGCATCGCTGTCCTCAGTGAACCACCAGCGTCAGCCGACGCTCCAAAAGTCAAGGTCGGTTTCGAGGTTGGCTTGGTAGTCGCCCTCTCAGATCGATGCGTGATCAAGCGGAGTGGAAGAAACCTCATCACCTGTGGCAAGAGAGACTGACGGGGCCGTGGATGCGAAGAGGTCGAGTGCGACGGCAAGGCATTCAAACGCGGGTCGGGCCGCGACATGGGCACAAGCGTTTCCTCCATCTCATGGATAGATCAAAAGAATTGCCATCGCACTGTCCACGTACAGTGTAGCCAGCGCCTATTTGTCGTCACGCGAGTCCAAAGCCGGCCACGAACATTGAGCAGTTGGATCTTGCCGGTCAGACAGAGATGCCCCGCCTGCAAGAGCTCGGTTTCACCAACGTCTCTGAGTTCGTCATCTCTCAAGCACGCCAAATTTTGGAGGCGAACATCACGATATGGATGCGGATACAACCGTTTGTCCGCATCCCTACAGCAGGAGACGAAAATGAGCGAGTCGAGCAAGTCGAACCAAGGCGGTAGCCACGAACAGCATGTCAAGGCCGGTCAGCAGAGCCACAAGAACTCTGAAGGCAGCCAAGCGGCTGGAAGGGGCCAGTCTGGCTCGCACGGCGGTGGCGATCATTCAAACCATGAGCAGCACGTCAAGGCGGGCCAGCAGAGTCACAAGAACTCCGAGTCTGGACAGCGGAGCGGTTCCGATCGGAACAGGGTTGACTAGCAGGGATGCGTGCAGGATGGCGCAAGGATGCGCCTGTAGGCAAAAATCGAGTTGAGGCCGTTGACTTTTCCCGGATTCCCCACATCACGCATCCACGTTGCGAGCCGATAGCTCAGGGCTTGCTCGCAGGTAATCCACAAGTGGCGCATGGCCGCTTACCATCCGGGGACCACAGGCCGTTGCGGTTGAGGGTCCAGCCGGACCACTGGTCGTTCAGCGCACCGAGATCGCCCAGCCGCCGCAGGCGCAGCAGCCGGACCACAGACCACGGCACCCGGTTACGGCCGGCGTCCCAATGCCGGACCGTCCGCAGTGACATGCCGAGGAATTCCGCGCAGGCCTTCGGGCTCAGAAAGCAGCTATGCCGCAGCTCGCGGAAACCGTCAGGGGACAGGTGCCACGCACGTTTGCGGCGCGGTTTCGGGTGCCCCTTGGGAGCATCCTTGATTGCGCATAATGTATATTATGTCAACTCTTGGACGCTGGCTGCGGCAGAGCTGGCACGCGGTGTGCAAGGCGCTACGCCCCCTCTCGCATGGAGCGCACCAGTGGGCCGCAAGCGAAAGCGCCTGAACTGGATCTGGAACGACGCAGACCAGGAGTTCGAGACCCCATCGGGTCAAGTCGTGACGCTCACCGACATTGCGCAGATGATCGCCGACCGGATCAACTGCCGCTATGACTTCGTCGGGCCGTGGTCGGGCTGGAAGATGCGCGGTGACGCGTTGATACCGCCCGGCCATGGACCCGGAGCACCACGGCTCAAGCCGACCACCTCACGCCTGTTTCTGCGCTGGATCGCCGAGGCTACCGAAGGCGATAACGCCCCGAGCAAGCGACCGGACGACCGTCCGAGCCCGTGGCCTGCGTGTACGTCGATCCACTGACTGTAACGACGGTGCCGGCGATGCAGCGCTCGACCGGAGAAAGCATCCGGGAGCGTTGAAGCGCGTCGCGGCGAGCTGCCGCCCGGGCCGATGCCTGCGCAGCATCCATGGCGGCGCTTTGCTGCATTTCCTGCGCGGATGACTGCACGCCGCCGACGAAATCCATTAGGTCGCGCAGATCCCGCTGGCGGGAATATTCGTTGTAGCCCACGAAGCCGGCGACGCCGACGACGGCCGCGCCGATGATGCCCAGCGCAATCTTGCTCGATCCATCCATGCGAATACCCACCCTTGACGAAGCCCGAGGGTATCGAAAAAGCGGTTCGGCGGGGAGGCGCGGGGGAAGGTGGCCCGGGGTATTGGTGCAGGGGGCAGGAGCCCCCTGTATGCCCTTCACCGCCTTGCCGACAGCAAAGGAGCGCACCCGTCCTGCGGACAGCAGAAGCGGGCTAGAGGCTAAGGGAACCACCGACGCAGGATGCGATGCTTCATCGCGTGCGCAGCACCAGGGCCCTCGCACACGAAGCCCAGGCGCACAAGCAGGAGGCCGGGAAGCATAAACACCGCCCCGATCGCGTAAAGCACACCAGCCAGCAGCTGCCGCATGTCACGAACGCTCCGAATCGTCATCAAGGGGCTGAAGCTCCGCCGACTGACGGTCCAGCCAGACCAGCCGCAGCTCGTCGTAGAGATCACGCGCACGCTGGGCGAAAACGTGTTCGTCGTACCTGGAGGCTATGCGGAGAGCGTCAAGCACCGTTTGCAATTGCTCACCATCCAGACGCAGCTCGAAATCGTCCATATCAACTCCCCTTCCCGGAACCACCAAACGCATCAGCATGCCACGAGCCCGGCGCACCGGGAGGCGTGTACGTCTGCGCACCCACACCACCGGGCCAGCCGGCCGAGGCCGACACACCGGCACCAGACCGATCAACGCCAGGAGCCTGCGCCGGCTGTTCCTGCTGCTGCGCGACCTGACCGCCCTGCACGTCACGCGCTGGGCGACGGTACGGGTTATACACGCCGTCAGCGGCGATTGAGCGACAGATCTTCGGCTCGACCACGTAGCGGGTCCCCTGTTCCGTCTTACAGCTGCACCGGCCGTCCTCGACCGCGATGCAATACACCTCGGGCTCAGCGACCACGGCGCGGCCATCGTACGCAGGAGCTGTCCAGGGCTGGCCCTCAATTCGAGGCTTAAAGAACGACACCAGATCGTCAGGCCGGCTCGCACCCGCTGCGAACGATTGGCCAGCCGCGCGCGGCTCCGCCTGCTTTGGCTTGGGCTCAGGCTTCGGCACCGCAGCGGCCGCCACCTTTGCCGGCTTGTGCTCGTCCGGCGAGAAAAAGCCCGTCACGCGCCACACCAGCAGCCCCAGCCCGGCAAGCGCCAGCGGCAACGCCCACACGAACCACGGCACCCGCACGCGGGTTGTATCCATGACCGTCGATTCGTACAAATTCCGCTGCATCAACTGTGCAGGATATTTCCACGGCTTCTTTATCTGACTATTGCTCGTGTTCTCGGCGAACTTGTCCCAGCAAAGAATAATCGCGCCTTTTAATCCGGCTTTCCGCCTGACGTGCTCGTGCCACTCCACGAGCCCCAGCAAAAAGCCGTCAATCTGCTGCTTCGCCTGCTGGCAGATCAACACGAAATCAAACCCGCGATGCCGGTGGGTCGCCATAGCCTTGACGTAATCGGGGGTATTAGCACCCGGCGCACGTCGCGGAAACACCGAATAGCATTCGTCCAGCACTACGAACGCACCATCGGGCAACGCCTGCCATTGCTTCGGATCATCCAACGGGAAAAACCCCGCCGCAGCGTAATCCAGCCCCCGCACGCCGTGAACGTACACCGCACGGCCCTTCGCTTTAGCCTCAACCGCAAGCTCCATCGCCCGCAGCGTCTTACCGTGCCCAGGCTGTCCCGAAATCAGTGTGATCATTTCGCCAGCGCCTTAAGTGCCACGCTACCGGTTGCGGCTGCGACGGCGCTCGACAAAATCATAGTCATACCCACATCGCCGCCCAACGCACCGAATGCTTGAAAAACAAACGAATCCATCAGATAGCTTTTTGTGCGCGCGTACGCAATCAGATCCGGTAATGCAATCTCGTGAATAACGATGCCGATTCCGAGCGCCAACAGCGCCTTTAAAATCCACTGGCCGAGATACGTAGAAACGAGCCACATCAGCATGCGGCCAAGCGCGGCGAATACGGCGGGCATCAGCTTTTACTCCCGGCAAGAATTCGCGCAGAGATAAACGCGCAGATCAACAAAAAAATACCGCGCAGGACTGAGAGCCACTTACAGAACAACGTCTGATCCCCGAACGTCACTTCGGTGCCCAATAGCGTCACCGTCGGCAACTGCGGACACGTGTTGCCCGCCCAGCCGCTTTCGTCAATCACGCTCGTGTCGGTGGTTTCCGTTTTCACCACGGAGCCCACCGGCGTGTCACCAACAGGCGGCCCCACGTCGTCCAGGCCCTTCGTCACCCAATCCGGCATGCCGTCGCCGTCCGCGTCAGACTTGCTCGTGCCGCAGCGCTGCAACCAGCTTTGAGACACCACCGCACACGTCGGCGCGTCGCCAGAACAAATCGGCGGCGAATTGCAGTCCTGGCCACCGCTCGCACTTCCATTCGACGGCGAGGACGATGCCGGCGCCGGCCCGGAGTCGCCGGAGGTCTGACCGTTTGAGACGCTACCCGCGCTATCCGGTGGCTTGTAAACGTTCACCACCACCGGCAGCGTCGCGCCCGTCGTCGGATTGGCCTGCGTCGCCTTCGACTGCCCCACGATCTGTGTGGGCGGGTCCGGCACCTTCGACGGCGGCGGCAACGGAGGCGACGGCGAACCACCGCAAAGCACCACCGAGGACCCCGAACACCCGCCAGCCGAAGAACGCGCCGTACCGCCTGACACGCAATACTGCGCCCCGCCCGATGACGCGCAGTACTGATCACTCGCCGGGTTGTAGCAACTCGCCGAATCGCACACCGAAGGCGTCGAAGGCGTATTCGTGAAATCCGTAGGCGGCGCCACCGCAGGCACGTCACCACCCTGCCCGTCTTTGACACCCGACCCGCTCGCGAGGTTGCCACTCGGCGCCGCGCTGCCGTAGGTCTGCCACTTACCACTGTACGGGTTAAAAATCGGCGCACCCGACGGCGTGAACGTCATCGCGCACTGCACCGTCGCACCCGTATTCGGGTCCACAGCGTTTTGCGGGAACGTGTAGCCGGCGAGCATCTTGCCGTCGACGTACAAGCTAACGTGCGGAAGCGTCCCGCATGGGTTGCTCGGCGTAGTAGACGCCGCCCAAATGAAATAGTTGAACCGCGACACGATGGGGAAGCCGTAGGCCCTAAGCCCGGGCGACACCGCCCACCCCGCGTCAACGGTCGGCCTTGTCGGATCACCTACCGGAGCATCCGAGGAATAGATCGGATAAGCGACGCCGCAATAAGAGTCCGTCGTCGCTTGCGGACGCTCGGGATAATTACTGTGCGCAGACGCCTTGCACGCGGCCAACGCCGTGGACTGGTCGGGGTATGTCTCAGCAGCAACCGACGACGCCATGCCAAGCAGCAACACGCCGACTCCCGCGAGCAAGGCGGCGCGCATACTCACGAGTAAATCAACCAAACCGCCGGCAACAGCGCCAGCATCACGAAATAGCCTTCCATACGTCTATTCCTCGCAAAAGAAAAGCCGGGCAAGTCGCCCTGCCCGGCCTAGGTCACGTCACCGAATCAGCGCACCGCCGAGCGGAGGTGACGAATCAGCGCCACCACCGCCACGAGCGCCAACACCGCGCCGCCAATCGTGTACAACTGGGTCTTGCCACCACTCAGCTCGGTGGTCACGGTCGTGACCAGGTCATCGCCAGCGGTCTGCGCCGCGGCCACGCCGCTCAGGACCATGCCGCCCACGAGGCCCGCGAATCGGGCCATCTTCTGCTTTGCGTTCATTGCTTCACCTTTGTGATTGATTGCGAAAAAGCCGCACGAGATAACCCACGGTCCAACACCCGGCGATCACGCCGGACAATGCAAGACCCTGGGCCGCGCTAAGTGGCGGCACACTCAGCGTGTCGGGTTGCTGCACCCACACGATGTGAGTACAGGCGCCGGAGGCGTCCACGTCGGCTGGCGCGCACTGCGCCACGTACATGCCCCCGGACATGACTTAGCCAGCGGCCTTGACAGGAGCCGGCTTGCTCGACGGCAGCGCTCGCAACACCACGCGCGACATGGTGAGCCGGCCGTTACTCACCGAGTACGACTCAGGCGCGAGTTCGTACTCGCCCACGGCGTGCTCTTTGCCCGGGTCCACGGTGATCTGAAAGGCGGTCGGCAGACCGTCGATTTCGAGCAAGCACCACTGCTTGACACGCTGGCGCGTCACACCTTCCCAGGTGCTCTCAAATGCCTCGGGTGCACGGTTCAGAACTTGGATCTTCATTGCATCGTCTCCTGTTGATCGACTCGATAGGCCCACGGCTCCCCGTCCGGGCCAATACACACACGCCAAGGCGAGGGGAGGAATTCGCCCGTAAATCTGTCCATGTACCCGCCAGTCACCTTGCGGATATCCGCGCGGCCGGACAGCGCATCACGCACCCAGAACGGCGCTTGCCAGTAACGGATATGCCGGCGCGACTCCACGTCCAGCCCGCCAGCGCCATGCATGCGCGCCCCACGCGGATAACCGTGCACGTCGCTGGCCATCGTCTTGCTCGCGTACTTCGCGATGTAGGAAATCGGCGACTGCGCCGTCTTGATGTTCGTCGCGCCGTGCGGCCACCAACCCTGCGCATCGGCGAACGGCAGGAACTTGCCCTTGGGAAGCCAGACGACGACGTGGTAATGCACCGCGCCCCGCCCCTGCAGCTCGGCCACCCACACGAAACGGCAGCGCACCTTGCGCCGCTTGCACCACTGGCGCAGCGCATCGCGGAACTTCGAGAAGTGCCCAGGACGCCAGCCGTCGCGCTGCCGGTACGTCAGCGTGATGAACTTCTTGTTCCAGCGCTGCGCGGCCAACTCGCTATGCGCGTCGAAGTGAAGCAGACGCGCCGCGTGCCCCACAGCCGTCCGCATGCGCTTGATGCGCTGCGCAGAGCGATTGATCTTGATCTTCTCTCGGACCGGCCCGGATGCGTCCGCGTTGTCCTTCGTCCCACTTGTTGCATTAGAGACAAGCCCCAGGCACCCCCCGCGCGCTAACGCGCGCGGGGGTGCCTGTGTCGCCTGTCCCTGGCTTGCCTGCCACTGCTGCTTTTTAAGCTCGGCGAACGGAGCATCGAGCGCCGATTGCTGATGCGCATACACGCGCGCCGCACGCACGCGCATGCGTGCCTTGTGTTCGTCATAGCTGCCGCGAAGCGCGGGGAGCGCCGCAGCGGGCGCAGGAGGCGGCAACAGATCCACCGGCGGCACGAAAGTCGGGAGCTTGTCCAGCGTGCCCCAGGCGCGCATGCACCGAAGGTGCGAATCGAACCGCGCAAGCTCAGCCGGCGCGATCATCAGCGCCCCCGTCATCGTCTTCGCCGAACGCAACTTCGGCGTTGTCCTCGATGGAGCCCGCCGCGAGATCGAACGAGAACGCCAGCCACGTCTGGCCGTTGTCCATGGCACGCGCGAACAGCACGCGGATATCGGCCACCACCGCCGCCACTTCGGCAGGCGTCACACGCCCTTGCTCAGTCATGGTCTGTGTCCGGGAAGGTCATCAGAAACGCGTGAATGCGCGCGAGCAGCTGATCGCGAGAAGGCGCCCCAGGGCACGGCGCTGGCGTGCCGCACTCGGCAAGCCACTGGTTGTGATAGACGGTGGCGCGCCACTCGCGCACGAGCGCCTGAAGCTTCAGCGGAGGCGCGACGGGGCGCAGCAGATCCAGCGAGGCCAGAATCGTGTCCCGCGCCTCACCACGCGGCAGACCCTTTGCGGCGAGGAGCGCCGACGCCAGATGCGACGCGAACGCGTCATCCGTGCGGCCGACGATGGCCGACGCCGTGCGCAAGCCAGCGAGCATGCCCTCGGCGTACACAGTGGCCGCGTCCACCAGAACCGTTGTCTCAGCCCGGGCCGTCATGCGCGCACCCCGCCGCCACCAATGCCATCGGGGTTGCCGCCGAACGTTTCTTCGTCGCTGGGACCGTCCGACGTGTCGTCAGCAATGGCGCGCTCTTCCGAATCCGCCGCACAGTCCGGGCACGCGGGGAACAGATCGCCGACCAACTCGTCAGACTCGACACCACACACCGAGCACACGCCCATCGCTTCGTCCTCGTCAGATCCATGAAAGCCGCAGGCGGGACAACCGTCCCAATGCTCGCCCTCGGCCATCTCCAGCACGACGCCGCACGCCATGCACATGGCCTGCCCTGGCGCCAACGTCAGCACGCCGTCTGGCGTGTCAAAAAAGCAGTCACCGCACAGATCCCCGTGATTAGTCGGGAACTCGTCGTCAGTCGGGATCGGCGAGCCGCACCGCTCGCACGTCAATTGCTCGGACTCTTTGCCCTTCGAGCGCCGCCCCGAAGTAGCGCCCACGAACACACGCAGCAGCACCAGGACAGCGGCCAGCACGAGAAGGGCAGCGCCCACGGCGATCACCTGCGACTTACCGGACGAGAGAACCGACGACGTTTGCTGCGCAACCTCAGCCGCCGACGAATAGGTGCCAGTGCACGGAGCGGTTGAATTCGGGTCGGACCCGAGGCCGCAATCGCCGAAGAACGCAGCGAACGGATGCAAAGAGGTATAGGAGGGGCTCATTCGCGACCGCGCCCGTGGTGGCTGGCGAGGCCAGCGAAGAAGAAGGCGGCGAAGCTCGTGAGTACCACCACGTTGCACTGAACCCACCAGGGCTGCAGCGCCATCCAGTGCGAGAGCGGATAGCTCAGCACCAGGACAACGAAGGCGGCGGCGACCATCATGCGCGCGCCCACCGAGCGCAGCGACGCGCCCACAAGAACGACCCCAACGCCCACAGACCAAACGCGTGGGCGACCTGATACCAGGGCTGGCCAGCAGCGAGCCAGAACACGAGGGGGAGCAAGAGGACGGGGAGGAGGATCACGACGAAAACCCCTGCACGCCCTGCGCGCGGTACTGATCCTCAAGCACCTGGCGCAACTCGTCCGTAAGACCCACGTCATCCGGCCAGCGCAGCACCTGGGCAAGCCGGTCCGCCTGCTCAGCCGTCAGCGTCAGAATCAGATCGGCCTGCAGAATGCGATTCACAGGCGCACCCCTTCCAGCGTGGCGCGCTGGCGGGCGACGAGGTTTCGGAGGGTCACGCCGGCCCGGACGGCCCAGGCGGCGGACAGAAAGAAGCAGAAAGCGGCTAGAGCAGTCATCCTTGGTCCCCTGTCGTCGTCAAGTGAATTGCGACGGGGCGGACCGTAAAGTAGATTGCGACACCCCGTCAAGAGGAATGCGACATGTCGGCTGTAAACAATTTGCTTGACAAGTATCGCGAGGCGTGCTCGCTGACCTCAGATAGCGCCGTAGCGGACTCGCTCCACATCAAGCGGCAAGCGGTCCACCAGTGGCGCAAAGGCGTGTCTTGGCCGAGCGAGGATCACGTGCTCGCGATGACGAAAGCGATGCAGGAGCCGGCCGAACGTTGGTTCGTCGCGATCAGTGCGGAGCGCGCATCGCCCGCTGCACGGAAGGTCTGGCTAAAGCTGGCGCAGATGGCCGCGGCAGTGACACTTGCGGTAGGCCTCTACCCCGCGCACGCAGCGCCGCACACGGCGGGTTTCTCGGCCGATAACCCGGGCCACGTGTATATTATGTAAAATTCCGGAGGTCTCGTCGATTGCATCGACCGATTGCATCGTCGTGCGGATAGTGCTGCCTGGTTCGGGACACATCGTTGCCGAGCACAGTGTGCAGCAGATGCTCGCCCGAAGGGCGAGCGCGGTAGAGGCCTGCCGCGTGCAAAGAATTCAACCGTGTGCCGCTCCCCTGCCCGCACGCACATCACGTCCCCATCGTTCGATCCGTGCTGATCGGACCGGCTGATCGGATCGGGAGTTGCAGGGGCGATCAATCCTTCAGGTACTCCTGCACCATCTGCCGGCCGCGATGGATGCCGCGCCGGCATCATCCAGGCCGTTCCGTTCAGGCCGGGAAATCCGCTTTGCTCTCGTCTTCAAGCACATGACGTCGAGCGAAGTCGAGCGTCTCGGCCGATGCCGGGCGCGCATACAGGTAGCCCTGGACGGCGTCGCAGCCGTGCGCCCTGAGCCACAAGGCCTCTTCCTTGCGTTCGACCCCTTCGGCCACCGTGCTGATGCCCAGCGCCCGGGCCATCTGCAGCATGGAGTCGACGATCGCCTGGCTGTCGGACAGGCGATCCACGTTGCGGACGAACGAGGCATCGATCTTGACCCGGGTGATGGGCAGCCGCTTGAAATGCGAGAGGCTCGAGTAGCCGCGTCCGAAGTCGTCGATGGTGATGGCGATGCCCATGCCGGCAAGACGGACCAGGTTCGTGCGCAGCTCCTCGTCGAGATGCAGGGCGACGGTCTCGGTGATTTCCAGTTCCACCAGCTGGGTGCGGAGCCCGGCCGAGATGATCGTGGACTGCACGACGTCGACGAAGCCCGGTTGCCGAAGCTGCACCGGCGATACGTTGATCGCCACCGGGCCGTCGTATGCACCCTCCGCCAGCCAGCGGCAGGCCTGCCCCAGCGCCTCGCGGAGTACCCATTGCCCAAGCTCCAGGATCTGTCCGCTGCGTTCGGCGACAGGAATGAACTCGCTGGCCTTGATCTCTGTGCCGTTGCTCTCCCGCCATGCGCACAAGGCCTCGAGTCCGATGATTCGTCCGGTCGAAAGACTGAACTGTGGCTGGTAGCGCAGATGCAGGCGACCGAGCGCCAGGGCCTGGCGCAGGCCCTGCACCAGCTCCACGTAATGCCAGGCCTCGCGGCGCATGCCGGGATCGAACTGCACCACACGGTCCCTGCCCGCCTGCTTGGCATGGCACAGGGCGGCATCGCCTGCACTGAGCAGGGTGTCGACATCCGTGCCGTGCTCGGGCCACCAGGCGATTCCGATGCTGCACGTCCGGGCAAGCGCGAAATCGTCGCCATTGCCGGTATCGGCGACCACGCTGCGAATATTCCTGGCCAGCGCGATGGGCGCCATCGGCGCCGCCGGCTTCGTCATCACGACAACGAACTCGTCACCGTCGAAGCGACCCGCCATGACGTTCCGGTCGGCGAACGCGCCGATCCGTGCGGCGACTTCGCGCAGGTGGAGGTCGCCGCTCGGATATCCCTGGGTATCGTTGATCAACTTGAAGCGATCGATGTTGATGAACAGCACGGCCATCTGTTGGTGCTCGGGTGCCTCGCGAATCGCCCGCCCGAGGCGTTCCCTCAACGCACCGTGCGTCAACAGCCCGGTCAATGGATCGATACCGGCCTGCAGCCGCTGCAACTCCTGCTCGCGCAACTGGGCAGTGACATCGAGGCATATGACCAGTTCGACCTCGCCGTCCGCGCGGTCCAGATGGGTCGTCAGGAGTCGCGCATCGAACTCGCTGCCATCGGCGCGTCGGTGCTTGACCAACTGCTCGCCGCGGCGCCGAGCCACGTGTCCGGCCATCTCTGGGGCGCCCGCCTGCACGTCGAGGTCCGCCAGCCGGCAGGCCCGCCCAGAGGGCGGCGCAAGCCCATACACATCGCGTGCCTCCCGATTCGCCTCCACGATGGCGCCATGGCCGGGTTCCACCACGAGACAGGGCATGGGAAGATTCTCGATCAGCTCGGCATAACCCCGCTCCAGCCGCGCCAACTGGCTGCTGCTGTCGATGAATCGGCGGGTCGCGCGGCGTTGCAGGCCATAGATGACCAGGGTCGAGACGGCGATGAAGATCAACCCCTTGGTGGCGAAATAGATTTCCCGTCCCGCACCCGGCGGGATCCATTCGGCCACTGTGTCGGAAACCGCCAGCCACAGGACGCCCAGCAGGGCGTAGCGCCGTGCCAGACGCCCCGATTGCCGCTGCAGGTCGCCCCAGGGGGCGGGTGTCGGTTGCTGCATGATGCAAGGCTCCGCAGGTGGGTGTTGCACGCATGCCGCGTGGAAGCCTGAAAGCCTCTGCGCCGCACGCCGCATGTCGTCGAAGGATCGAGACCGCACGGATCGACTAGAACTCCTTCCAGACGGATGTGTCCTCGACGCGATGCGACCGCTCCGAAGCCGGCTTGTGGTCGGCCGCGTGCGCAGACGGCCGATGCGCACCCCCGATTCGTGCATCGTGGGCGGGTGCGAGGGAGGCCTCCTGGGCTTCCTCGATGTGGAAGTAGGCCACCTGCCTGCGCAGGTTCATCGCCTGCTCTTCCATGGCGCGGCTCGCCGAGGCCGCCTCCTCCACCAGCGCGGCGTTCTGCTGGGTGACCTCGTCCATCTGGGTCACCGCCATGTTCACCTGCTCGATGCCGGCCGACTGCTCGGTACTCGCCGCGGCGATCTCGGCCACGATGTCGGTCACCTTCTTGATGCTCTCGACGATGGCCGCGAGCGCATGCCCCGACTCGTCCACCAGGCTCGAACCCAGCTGGACTCGCTCGACGCTGTCACCGATCAGGGTCTTGATCTCCTTGGCCGCCTGAGCGCTGCGCTGGGCAAGGTTGCGCACCTCGGATGCGACCACGGCGAACCCCCGTCCCTGCTCGCCGGCGCGGGCCGCTTCCACGGCGGCGTTCAGGGCGAGCAGGTTGGTCTGGAAGGCGATCTCGTCGATCAGGCCGACGATGTCCGCGATCTGCTGGCTGGAGGCCGAGATCGCCCCCATCGCCTCGACCGCCCTGCTGACCACGGCACCGCCATGCTCGGCCTGTTCGCGTGCGCCGCGGGCCAGTTGATCGGCGTGCGAGGCGTTCTCGGCGTTCTGTTTCACCGTGGCGGTCATCTCCTCCATCGAGGCGGCCGTTTCCTCCAGGCTGGAGGCCTGTTCCTGGGTGCGCTGGCTCAGGTCGTCGTTGCACTGCGCGATTTGCCGCGCGGCGGTGCTCACCGACTCGGCGCCGGCCCGGACATCGGCCACCACCTCGGCGAGCTTCGCATCCATGCGCGCCAGCGATTGCAGCAGACGGCCGACCTCGTCCGCCGATATCCGCTCGATGCGGTTGTTGAGCCTGCCCCCCGCGATGTTGTCGGCCACGCGCATGGCCTCGGCGAGCGAGCGGGAAATCGACCGTACCAGCCGAAAACCGATGGCTCCGCTCAAAGCCAGACCGAACGCGATGGAGGCGATCGTGGTCCTGGCTGACCGCGAGGCCTTCTGCTCGTCGGCGGCATACGCTGCATTGGCGCTCTTGTCCTGCAGGGCGAACAGGTCCCCGATATCGCCACGCAAGGCGGTGTAGCTTTTCTCGCCGGCGCCATCCAGGGCCTGCGCCGCAAGATCGTACTGTTTCGCGTCCAGTGCCCTGGCGGCGCGGTTCATTGCGTTGCGGAAATCCCCGTAATCGGCATCCAGCCGGCCGCCGATTGTTTTTTCTGCCGGCGACAGTTTCGCCGCATGGAATTTCGCAAGTAATTGCATCAGTTCAGCGTCATCCCTCCGCAGGGACCGTTCGTAAGTGGTGGCCTGACCCTGATTGCGCGCGCCCAATGCGCGTTGCAGGAATGTTCTTTCGCTGCCGAGCAGGTCCAGTCCACGTGCCAACGACATGGCGGGTATCAGCTTGTCTGCATACATGTCGCGCAGGGCAGCATTGCTGCTGCTCAAATCGGAAATACCCATGGCTCCCAGCGCCGCAAGCAGCGTGGCGAGAGTGCCCAAAGCGATTATCAGCCTGACCTTGATCGACCATTGCGGAAAATGCATGACCGCTCTCCGGTTCATGGGAAGTGATTGACTGATCGGTCATCTGCCGAAACCAGTCTGTTCGGAATGTCCTGTTTCAAATGCCTGGTGCCCGGACCGGACCATGGAACGCGGTCTCGCCGCTTTCCCGACGGACCACGGCATCGGCCCGCTTCCGGTCCGATGAGCCGCTGGGCGTGCGCTTCCCTTAACGACCGGGCCCCACCGATCTTGAGCGGGAAAATATTCCGTTTTGGACTACTTGTCAGCACCGCCCTAAGGTGCCCCGCCCACTGAAATAACGCAATGATGCGTTCCATCTACGATGACGAGTACCGCCGGCTGCTCGACTTCATGCTGCAGGTGCGCGAGGCATTGGGCATCACTCAGACAAGCCTCGCGCGGCGGCTGCGGACCACCCAGTCCTACGTCTCCAAGTGCGAGCGTGGCGAACGCCGCATCGATGTGATCGAATACGTACGTTATTGCGACGCACTGGGCGTGGATGCCGCGGTTCTGATGGACGTATTTCTCGACCACCGCCTCGGTGGCACCGACGACAGGGCCGTGATAATCGCCACCCTGTTGCGGAAAAGCCGGCGCAGGTGGCGCGCACGGGTACAGTCCGGCGCCAATTGACCCCTGCACCGGCCGCCATGGGCAAGCCAATGGCTGGACTGGCGCGCCGCGTCATCCGTGCACGAGACAACCGATGCCAAGAACCGCCCACCCGTCGCCGCATTCTGTCGGCCCCCGCTGGTTGAACCGCACGGTGGCCGGTGCCGGCATCACCAGCGCGCTGGGCGATTTCTGTTACGAGACCACCACGGTGATCCTGCCGGGCTTTCTCGCCGTGCTCGGTGTGCCGGCGGCGGCGCTCGGGCTGATCGAGGGCGCGGCCGATGCAGTGGCGAGCTTCACCAAGATGCTTGCCGGCCACGTGGCGGACAAGCTAGGCCATCGCAAGGCGCTGGTGCTGGTGGGCTATGCGCTGACGCCGGTCGGACAGGCGCTGATCGCGCTCGCCGCGGGCTGGCCGCTGCTGCTGGCTGGACGGCTGCTGTCATGGTTCGGCAAGGGCCTGCGCGGTCCGCTGCGCGACGCCATCGTGGTGCAGGCGGTGCGCGCGGAGACGCGCGGGCGCGCGTTCGGCTTCCATCGCGCCACGGACACGCTGGGCGCGGTGGCCGGACCGCTGCTGGGTGTGGCCCTGCTCGGCTGGGCGCAGACCCTGCCCACGCATGATGCCGCCTGGCCGTTCCGGCTGGTGCTGTGGCTGTCGCTGATTCCCGGCGCGCTGGCGGTGCTGGTGTTCCTGCTGCTGGTGCGCGATCCGGGGCACTCGGTCAATCCGGCGCTGCAGTTGATGCATTCGCTGCGCACGCTGCCGCCGCGCTTCAAGCGCTACCTGGGCGCGGTCGGTTTGTTCGGCATCGGCGATTTCTCGCACAGCCTGCTGATCCTGGCCGCCACCACGCTGCTGGCGCCGTCGATGGGCGTGGTGCGCGCGGCGCAGGTGGCCGGCCTGCTCTACGTGGGGCGCAACGTAGTGCAGGTGCTCGCCTCCTTTCCGATCGGCGCGCTGGCCGACCGTGTGGGACATCGTCCGCTACTGCTGGCCGGCTATGCGCTGGGTGTGCTGACCGCCACGCTGACCGCGCTGGTGTTCTGGCGCGGCAGCGCGGGCGTGCCGGCGTTGGCCGGCATCTTCGTCGTGGCCGGGCTTTACGTGGCGACGCAGGAGGCGCTGGAGTCCACCGTGACCGCGGCGATAGTGCCGCCCGAGCGGCTGGCCACCAGCTACGGCGCGCTGGGCACGGTGAACGGCGTGGCTAAGTTCGTCTCCAGCGCGGCGGTGGGGCTGGCCTGGAGCCTGCATTCGCCGGCGGCCGGATTTGCCCTCGCCGCGCTGCTGATGCTCGCCGGCACGATCGCCCTCGCGCGCAGCCGCTGAGCGTCCGGCGCTTGTCCCGTGCGGGATTTCGTCGTCATATGGCGATCCACATAACGAAGGCGCACGCCCCGCATGACCCCGCCACAGACACGACGCCGCCTAGGTGCCGCGATGCTCGCGCTCGCGGGCCTCGCCGGCAGCGCCCACGCCGACGACCTGGTGGTGTCGGCCGCTTCCAGCCTCACCAATGCGTTCCAGTCGGTAGCCACGGCCTACGAGGCGGTGCATCCGGGCACCCATGTGGTGCTGAACTTCGCCTCGTCCGATACCCTGCTGCGGCAGATCGCCAACGGCGCGCCGGCCGACGTGTTCGCCTCGGCCGACCAGGTGGCGATGGACAAGGCGCAGGCGCAGCAGGCGATCGCGCCGGCCAGCCGCGTGGACTTCGCCGCCAACCAGTTGGTGCTGATCGTGCCGACCGGCGGCGCGAAGGTGACCACGCTGGATGATCTCACCCATGCCTCGTTCAAGCGCATCGCCTGGGGCGACCCGGCCTCGGTGCCGGTGGGTCGCTACACCCAGGGTGTGCTGGACCGCGCCGGCCTTACGTCGCGCCTGGAAGACAAGGCCGTGCTCACGGCCAACGTGCGCCAGTGCCTGGACTACGTGGTGCGCGGCGAAGTCGACGCCGGCTTCGTCTACGCCACCGACGCGGCCATCGCCCGCGGCAAGGTGGACGTGGCGCTGCGCATTCCATCGACCACACCCATCACCTACCCCATCGCCGTGGTCGCGCACAGCAGGCACGCGGATGAAGCGCGCGCCTTCATCGCCTTCGTGCGCTCGGCCAGGGGGCAGGCGCTGCTGGCCGATGCCGGCTTCCTGGCGCCCTGAGCGTGACGCCGGACATCTGGCAACCGCTGCTGCTCTCGCTGAAGGTCGCCACCTGGGCGACCGCGCTGAACCTCGTGCTCGGCGTGGCGGTGGCCTACGGACTGTCGCGCTGGCGCTCGCGCTGGTGCAACACGGTCGATGCACTGCTCACCCTGCCGCTGGTGCTGCCGCCCACGGTGCTCGGCTACTACCTGCTGGTGCTGCTGGGCCGGCGCGGCGTGATCGGTGGCTGGCTGGAGCAGTGGGGCATCAACCCGGTGTTCACCTGGCAGGGCGCGGTGATCGCCGCCACGCTGGCCGCCTTCCCGCTGGTGCACAAGGCCGCGCGGGCCGCGTTCGAGAACGTCGAACCGCAGCTGGAAGACGCCGCGCGCGTGCTCGGCCTGGCGCCGCTCGCGGTGTTCTTCCGCGTTTCGCTGCCGCTGGCCGCGCGCGGCATCATTGCCGGCGCCCTGCTCGCCTTCGCCCGCGCGCTGGGCGAGTTCGGCGCCACGCTGATGATTGCCGGCAACCTGCCTGGCCGCACGCAGACGCTGTCGGTGGCGATCTACTCGGCGATCGAGGCGGGCGACGACGCCGGTGCCAACACGCTGGTGATCGTGGCCTCGGTCACCTGCGTGGCGGTGCTGGTGCTCGCCGGCCGGCTCACCCGCGGCCGCGCACCACGAAGGAGCGCGTAGCGATGCGGCTGGACGTCGACATCCGCCGCGTGATGGCCGACCCGCAGCGCCCGTTCTCGCTGGAGCTGGCGTTCCGCTCGGACAGCCCGCGCGTGGTGCTGTTCGGCCCCTCCGGCTCGGGCAAGAGCCTCACCCTGCGCGCCATCGCCGGGCTGATGCGACCGGACGCCGGCCACATCGGCGTGCGCGGCCGCACGCTTTTCGACGATGTCCGCGGCGTGGATGTACCGGCGCGCGCGCGGCGCATCGGCTACGTGTTCCAGGACTACGCGCTGTTCCCGCACCTCACCGTGGCGCAGAACGTGGCATTCGGGTTGACGTCCGGCCTGCGCCAGCCCTCGCGCCGGAACGTGCCGGAAGCGGCGCGGCGCTGGCTCGACGCGTTCGAGCTGGCCGGCCTGGCCAGCCGCTATCCCGCGCAGATTTCCGGCGGTCAGCAGCAGCGCGTGGCGCTGGCCCGGGCGCTGGCGCCGCAGCCGGATCTGCTGCTGCTGGACGAACCGTTCGCCGCGCTCGACCCGCCGCTGCGCGGCCGCCTGCGCGACGAACTGGTGGCGCTGCAGGCGCGGCTGGACGTGCAGATGCTGGTGATCACCCACGACCCGGCCGACGTCGAGGTGCTGGGCCAGCACGTGCTGGAGATCCGCGACGGACGCCTGCACCGCGACTCGGCGCGCGAGACCGCCTGACCCACTCAGTCGGCCATGCTGGCAACAGTCTGCGGGAGGGTCTGCATGGCGTGCCCGGTCACTGCGGCGCGCGGATCGCGCGGGAGAAATCATCGCCCGGACCACTGCGTTGCGCCTTTTCGGCGATGCGCGCACGCGCACGCTGCACCTCGACCGGCTCGCTCGCGTCGATGGCGCCGTTGTCGCGCAGGTAACCCTGCAGATAGCCGGTGAGCAGCAGGCGCAGGTCCATCGGCAGGCCGGGGTTGAGCTGGCGCGCCATGCGATAGACCAGCGTGGTGCAGTTCGAAGTGATGGTGTTGTAGAACGCCGGCCGCGCTGCCAGCGTGTTGGCGGCATCAACGTAGGAAAGGAACAGCGCGCGCATGGTGCTGCGCTCCAGCGTCATCGGATACAGGTAGTCGTCCTCCCCGCGCACGTTGGTGCGCACCCGCACGATATCGCGCTCGTCGGCGGCCACCAGCACCATCTCGAACTGCTTGAAGAAGCCGCCGATCTCGGAGAATGCCTCGCCCTTCTTCTTGCGGATCTCCACCGAGAACACCACGTGCCGGCCGTCGTCGAAGCCGAAGGAAATCATCGCGTGGGCGATCGCGCGACTGCCCCAGTACGACAGGATGGCGTCGGCGGAGACGAGACGATCCAGGTCGTAGTCGCGGGTTTCCCAGCGCACGTCGTAGTCGCTGTCGCTGCGCCAGTCGAAGTCGCGCACGTTGTGCAGGGTGACAAGATTGCCGTGCACCTGGCCGCTGAGCAGGCGGGCCACGTCGTCGGCCCAGAGGCGGTTGTTCGAGGGGCGGATCGACCTCCACCACGCCATCAGCAGCACCGTGCACAACGCATAGGCGCCGATCGGCCACCACGCCTGCCAGACGATCGCCAGCGCCGCCAGGCCCAGCACCAGCAGCGCCCACAGCACGCTGCCGGTCGCGCGCACCACCTTGCCGCCGGGCAACTGATACCACAGCGCCAGCGTGCCCCACGCACCGCTGAGGAACACCACCAGCGCGCCGAGCGTGCCGGCGACGGCATGGAGCAGCAGGCTGCGTCGGTTCATCACGGCGGCGACGGCTCGCACAACAGGAAAGGTGTCCACAGGGTCGGAGGTTTGCGCGCGGCTGACAACACCGGTGCGCGCGCCTCATACATGCAGGCCCAGCGCTGCGCGCAGGGCGCGGATGCCCTTGCGCGCCCGATGGATGCCCGCATGCCGCCAACGGACGTCGCCCAGCGCGCGATCGACCTGCCGGCACTGCGCCAGCATCAAACCATGCAAGGCCTCGCCAACCGGCAGCGAAGCGGAGGATGTGCGGAAGGCAGCGGGAGCGGCGCCAGGCATCGCTGAAGTCTAGTCCCGCGCCGGACCGGGGCTACAATCGGGCGTTTTCCGGACGAACGACAGCGCATGCGCAATCCCCTGCAGGACCAGTTGCTCAAGGCCGGCCTGGTCGACAAGGCCAAGGTCAACCAGGTCGCGCGCGAACAGAACAGGCAGAAACTGGGCAAGACGCCCCCTGCTCCGCCGCGCGAGGACGCCATCGACACCGCACGCCTGCAGGCCGAGCGCGCCGAACGCGATCGTGCGCTGGCCGCCGAACGCAACGCACAGGCCCGCGCCGTCGAGCTGCGCGCGCAGGTGCGCCAGATCATCGATACCCACAAGGTCAAGCGCAGCGGCGAGATCGATTACCGCTTCATTCACGCCAACGCCATCCGCAGCGTGCTGGTGAACGAGTCCCTGCGCAGCCAACTGGCCAGCGGTGCGCTGGTGATCGCCGCGCTGGACGACCGCTACGAACTGCTGCCGCGCGCCGCGGCGGAGAAGATCCGCGAGCGGGATCCCGCGATGATCGTGCTCGACCACGCCCAGCCTGCGGCCGATGCCACGCCGGCCACTGACGACGACGCCTACTACAGCCAGTTCCCGGTGCCGGACGATCTGGTCTGGTGATATCTGGCGGCGGAGTGGCCCTGGCGTTCGACTAATCGGAAGCAAAGCGCCCCCTCACCCCGGCCCTCTCCCCCGGCGGAGCCAGGGGAGAGGGAACCAAACACGGCTTCCTGACGTTTTCCGCTCCACCCCATCTATGCCCATCTATGGCGTGGTCATCAAACGAGCCAGAAGCCGTACGCCGGAACTCCCTCTCCCCTGGCTCCGCCGGGGGAGAGGGCCGGGGTGAGGGGGCGCTCTTCGCTGGCGCCCTACTCCACTGCTCAGCACTCAGCCCGTCGGTGCGATTGCGTAAACCACCTCCATCACGCACCGGTAGTCGCTGATCGGCATCAGCCCCGCCTCGGCACGTCGCTCATCGAGATGTGCCGGGTCTTCCACCGGTGCCATCACCACCTTGCCAGGATGCGCTGGGTCGGCAACGAACTGCGTGCCGTAGCGCTGTGGCTTCTTCTGCGCACGCAGCACGCGATCGGTCAACAGCGCAAAGTCGGAGTTCTTGATTCCCTGCCCGGAGATTCCGTGTCGCCATTCTGTGCATTGATCCACTTCTCCTGTGTTTGATGGGACTTGACACCTGACGATAACGCAGCGCGTCCTCTGCAGGTGATCGGCACCCTGCCCTACTTCACCCTCCCCAGATGCCGCGACACCTGCCGCGCCTCGCGCAGCCTTTGCGCGTGCGCCTTCAGCAGATCGCCACGGGTAAGCATGCCGACCATCCGCGCACTGTCGCCCTTGCCCAGCACGATCAACCGGCCGACATCCGCCTCCACCATGTGGTCGGCCGCTTCGCGCAGGGTGTGATCCTCGTGCACGGCCAGCGGCGGACGGCGGACGAGGCTGCCGACCGTGGCGTCATCGGGCACGCTGGCGTCGAACAAGGTGCGGCGGGTGAGCACGCCGAGCGGCTTGCCGGACGCGTCGAGCACGGGGAAGCCCTGGTGCTTCGCCACATCACCGGCGCTGGCCAGCCACGCGCGCAGTTCGCCCATGCGCTGGTCGGCCGCCAGCGAGACCACCTCGCGACTGCAGGCGTCGCGCACCAGGATCTGATCCAGCGCATCGGCGCTGTAGTCGGACGGCACGCGCACGCCGCGGCGCACGATCTTCTCGGTCATGATCGTATTGCGCATTATCAGGCCGGAGACGAGATACGCCGCCGCGCAGCCGCCGAGCAGCGGCAGCAGGCCGTGCGGTTGCTGGGTGGTCTCGAAGGCGAACACCACCGAGGTGAGGAACGCGCGTGAGGCGCCGGCAAAGACCGCCGCCATGCACACCAGCGCAGCGAGGCGCGGATCGACGTGCAGCGCCGGCAGCGTGGTGGCGATCAGCAGCCCCATCGCGCCGCCCAGCGTGCTGCCGATGGTGAACAGCGGCGCCAGCGTGCCGCCGGAGGTGCCGCTGCCCAGCGCGATCGACCACGAGGCCAGCTTGGCGATGCACAGCGTGAGCAGCCCCACCAGCCCGATCTGCCCGCTGATCGCCGCGGTGATGTTGGCGTAGCCCACGCCCAGCGTGAGCGGCTGGAAATACCCAATGACGCCCACCGCGAGGCCGCCGATGGCCGGCCACCACATCCAGTGGATCGGCAGCTTCTCGAAGCCGTCCTCGATGGCGTAGGTGAGCCTGGTGACACCCACGCTGACCACGCCCACGATCAAGCCCAGCAGCACGTACACCGCCAGCGCCGAGGGTGACGCGCTGGCGAGGTCCGGCATCGGGAACATCGGCGCGTTGCCTTCCAGCAGGTAACGCACGCCGGTGCCGACGAAGGCCGCGAGCGCCACCGGAATCAGCGAGCGGGCGCGGCGCTCGAACAGCAGCAGCTCGATCGACAGCAGCACCGCCGACACCGGCGCCGAGAACACCGCCGCCATGCCCGCGGCGGCACCGGCAGCGAGCAGCGTCTTGCGTTCATCCGCGGTGACGTGGGCGAGCTGGCCGATCAGCGAGCCCAGCGCGCCACCGGTGGCGATGATCGGACCCTCGGCGCCGAACGGGCCGCCGGTGCCGATGGCGATGGCGGACGACACCGGCTTGAGCCAGGTCATGCGCGGAGGGATGCGGCTCTCGTTGAGCAGAATCTGCTCCATCGCCTCGGGAATGCCGTGGCCGCGGATCGCACGCGAGCCCCAGCGCGCCATCACGCCCACGATCAGCCCGCCGATCACCGGCACCGCGATCACCCACAGGCCCAGGTGATGGCCGGCCGGGCTGCTCAAAGAGGTGTCCCAGCGACCGTAGAACGACAGGTTGGTGATCAGCCCGATCAGCGCGGTGAGCAGCCACGCAACACCGGCAACGAGCGCGCCGAGCACCATCGCGGCCAGCGTGATGCCGAGCACGCGGCGATCCAGCGGACGGAACTGGCGCGGCAGGTGCGCCTGCGCCAACGTGGCGTCGAGCGAAGGCGCAAGCGGAATCGCCGCCCGCGAGTGCGGGGCGTCGGTGTGATCAGTCATGGGAGTTCAAGCCAGAGGATGCAGCCGCGAAAGGCTACGCGGATATCGCGCCAGTAGCTGGCTGGAAAATGAACAGGGGTAGCGCCCCGCCTTGCACCACGCTATCAATAGCGACCTTCCGGCCAGCCGCGGCGCCATGTCGACTTCCTCCCAACCTCAAGCCGACGCTCAACCGGAGCCGCGCTCCGTGCGCATGACCCTGCTCAGCCGCCCGCTGTGGCTGATGCTCTATTTCGCCGGCTGGACCTTCATCGGCCTGTGGCTGGGCACCAACGTGTGGATCAGCCAGCGCGACAACCCCAACGCCGTGGCCTGGCACTACTACACGTGGGAGTTGAGCAGCGCGCTGGTGATCGGCGCGCTGGCGCTGGCGGTGGGCTGGTTCGAATCGCGCTGGAAGATCACCGGCCCCGGCGCGTGGCGACGCCTGCTGGTGCACCTGCCGGCCGCGGTGGTGTTCTCGCTGGCGCACGTGGCGATCATCGTGGCCATCCGCAAGGCGGTGTACGCGGCGGCGAGACGTCTGAAAAATTCAAGGCATGCGCAGCTATGTCTGAAATAGCCAACGTGAAGAGGACGCCATAATGAGCCTCACATCTCGATCTCGAGGCGGTTCGCAGAGCGGTTGAAAACTTGCGCCTCCAGCTAACGGCGGGCGGCATCACTCACGTTCTGCCAACCCTGGCCCGGCTACCGTGACGCCCCAATTCGCCACGATCTTCGTTCGGCATTCCTTCGATGCAGCAGATGCTCCGCCTGGTCCGCAAGGTCTTCTCCGGATTCTGGGACGATGAACTTTTCACCCGCGCCGCCGCTCTGGCCTTCTATTCGGCGTTCTCCTTCGCGCCCGTTCTGGTGCTGTTGCTGTGGGGCGTGTCGGCGATCCGCCCAGGCCTCGAACAGCAACTCGTGCAGACCATGGCCGCCATTGTCGGGAACGACGGTGCCGAGGCGGCGCGACTGGTCATCCGCAGCGCGAGGGAGCGTCCCCGGCTGGGCCATCTACTCGGCCTGGTTGGATTGGGCATCACCCTGTTCAGTGCCTCGGCGGTGTTCGCGCAGATGCAGAGCACGCTCAACCGGGTGTGGGACATTACGCCCCGGCCGGGCAAGGCCCTGACCGGCTGGTTGCTCGCCCGGGCACGGGCGATCGGCGTGCTGGTGGGCGTGGGCTTCTTGGTCATCGTCTCCTTCGCGCTGACCGCATTGATCGGCCTGGTGGTTCCCAGAGGCAGCCTGTGGTGGCTGCTGCTGGAGAATACGGTGGCCGCGTTGGCGCTGTGGATTGCGTTCGGCGCGATGTACCGCTTTCTTCCCGATGCCCACATCGCCTGGCACGACGCAGTCCGGGGCGGCCTGTTGACTTCGCTGCTGTTCATGGGAGGCAAGTTCCTCATCACGCTGTATATCGAACACTCGAAGGTGGGCGGCGCCTACGGTCCGGCCAGCGCCATCGTGGTGTTGCTGATGTGGGTCTACTACGCCTCGCTCATCGTGTTGATGGGGGCCGAGCTCAGTCACGGGCTGGCGCAGGCGCGGGGCGAGCGCGAGCTGCCCGCTGCGCACGCCGGGCCGGCCCGATGATCACGCGGGCTGCGGCCGCAAACCAGCGCCGGCATGATGCGGAGGGCCGGCAGTGAGCGTGACCGCATGGATCGCGGCATGCGGCGTATTGCTGCTCGGTGCCGGCCTCACCTCCGGATGGATCAAGCGCCTGCCGATCACTTCGTTCTGGCTGTTCCTGGCAGCGGGCATCGTCGCCGGCCCCTGGTTCCTTGATCAGGTGTGGCTCGATTTTCCACAGCACCCCGACTGGCTTGCGATGGCGAGCGAGCTGGCGCTGTTGGTGTCGCTGTTCATCGGTGGCCTGAACCTGCGGATGGGCTTCCGCCACATTGCTTGGCGCACGGCATTGCGGCTGGCGTTTCCCGGCATGCTGCTTTGCATTGCCGGCGTCTGCTGTGCCATGCACTGGGTCTTCGGCACCAGTTGGGCGCTCGCCCTGCTGTGCGCCGCGATGATTGCCCCGACGGATCCGGCGTTGGCGAGCATGGTCTCGGTGGACGACGCAGCGGACCGTGACGCGATGCGTGGCGCGCTGTCGGCAGAGGCCGGTCTCAACGATGGCGCGGCCCTGCCATTTCTAGTCCTCGCCATGCTCATGCTGGAGCAGCCGGAGGGCGTTTCCCTGCATGCGCTGGGTCGCTGGTTCGCAGCCAACATATTGTGGTCGCTGCCGGCCGGCCTGGTGATTGGTGGCGGCATTGGCCTGTGCCTGGGCCTGGTCGGCACCTGGATGAAGTCCATCACCAACGATACCGCGCCAAGTGACTTCCTTGCCCTGGCAATCGTCATGTTGTCGTATGCCGCAGCCGAATGGCTGTCTGGGTCGATTTTCCTTGCCGCTAGTGCAGCCGGCATCGGGTTGAGACGCGCCGAGCTGATGATCGTATCGAGGCACCCGCACCTTAGTGCCAACGACGGTCGACAGGAGGCCAAGGACGACGGCGGCCATCCACCGGCCGAGTTCCTGGTGGACCGTTCGGCCCGGCCGAGCGACAAGCTAGGGCCCGCCGAATCGATCGGACTGGTGGTGTCCGACGCGCTGTCCTTTGGTGACACCCTTGAGCGCATCCTCGCCGCCACGCTGGTGTTTGCCACCAGTGCCGCACTGGCCCGACACTGGAGCCTGCAGGCGATCGCCGTGTCGCTGCTGCTGTTCGCACTGATCCGTCCATGCTCGGTCTATCTGGCCACCATCGGCTCGGGCGTGCCGCGGCCACGCCGCCTGCTGATGGGCTGGCTGGGCGTGCGTGGCATCGGCACTGTCAACTACCTGGCGTACGCGCTTACCCACGGTCTCGATGGGAACGACGCGGCCATGGCGACCTCACTGGCGGTCACCACCGTGGTGCTCAGCGTGATCTTGCACGGCGCGACGGCGCAGCCCCTGATGCAATGGCGGCGACGACGCCTGGCCCCCCGCGCCACTGAGCCCTTATAAAAGTTGCCAGCCAGCAGGCGTATTGCCAACCGGTGGCGACCATGAGTAACGGCCGTCGCATGGACTGCGCTGCAGGACTGTTCCGCCGTGCTGGTGCGCGACGGCATCGTCGACTGGCGCGAGCAGGTGCGCCGCCATGTGAGCTGCGAGGATTTCCAGGTGGGCAAGCGCGCCGCCGACTGCCGCTCCGACGAGGCGATCGAGCTGGCACTGCTGGAGACCTCCGGCAGCATCACGATCCTGAAGAAGCGCTCGGGCTGACACCCGAGGCACGCGATCACGAACTCCCGGGACGCCTCCCGCCCCCCTCCAGCGCGCTGCGGCGCGGCGCCCGTCCGCGCGGCTTGTCGGTGGGGTGAATCCGACCCTCGCGCTCGGCGCTGTCGATGCGTGATCGCATCTGTCGTTGACGCAAAATCTGGGCACGATGTGCGGCGTTTCCTCTCATTGCCATGTTGCTGGTCCGTCCCACGTGGTGGAGGCGGTATCTGGCACGCGGAGCCGTGCAGCCGAAGCGACTGCAGTGTCGACGGACTCATGCACGTGCGTTCGAAGCGAGGACGCTCCGATCGCGCTGATACGACGCACACCATGCGCCTGCCGCTGGAGGTCGCACCCTCCTGGGGATGGACTGGCGCTCGCAGCTACGACCACGCCATCCCGAAAGATCGTCACGTGATCGACCCGCGTATCAGCATCGCCTTCCGCTGCCGCGCAGCCCGCGGGTGATCGAGCAGCCGCGTCGTGGATGAGTGCGTTCACCGAATCGCTGCGGCGCGTTGAGCCGGTCGCCCCGATCATGGCCGCTCGCGCCCATGTGGCCTCATCCGGAACCACTATGACCCGATCACCCCGCCACGACCGCGATCCACGCGATGGCGTACATGACGACAGCCCCTCGTCGAATACCTCGGCCAGCCGCCCCACCGGCGCGCCGCCGTCGCGCAGCGGGCAGGGCGGCACACCGCGAAGCCAGCCAGCGCCCGATCCCATCACCGCGCAGGTGCCGTCCGGGGGCGGCCCCAAGGCATTGGACACGGGTGATGGAGCCGATGGTCGAACCACGCACGGATTCACCGGCGACGACGGCGAACACGTGCCTGCCTCGCGCGGCGGCATGCCACCGTCCCGCACGCCCGGTGCAGCGGCGGATCTGGGTGCCCACGGCGACACACGCCGCCATGGCGTGCCGCGCGATCCGGTCGAACGCACCAGCAGTGGCGATGCACCCAACGAAGGTGGCGGCACCGCGGGGGCGGAGGGTGGGCCAAGCCCGTACCGACGAGATACCCGGTGAGGATGCCGACGAGGCCACGAAGGCGGCAGCCAGAGCGGCAATGATGCACAGCGCGATTCGCAAGTGTGATATCGGCACCAGGCCGCTGAGCGGCCCGAGCCTGGCGAGGCGCCTCACTCCTTGGGCGCGGATTCGCGTTCGCAACGCTCGCGGTGGGCTTCGTCCCGGCGAAGGCTTCCTTCTTCTCCAGATCCGCAGCCACCGGCATGGCCTCCACGCCGTGCGCCTTGCGGATATCGCAGCGACGGCTTCCAGTTCGGTAGCGTCTGGTGCCGCCAGGCACACCGGATGGCCGTGGGTGGCGAAGCGATGGGCCAGGTGCAGACCGATGCTGCTGCTTGCGCCGGTGATGAGTACGCGTTCGGTGTTGACGGTCCCGCTGCGCTGGGTTGCCATGGCTGTCTCCGTCGGTGCCGGCCTGAGGGTTGGCAGGGATACGACCAAAAAGCGGCAATTCCGCTTGTAAGTGACTGACTACAGATAGATTCGCGCTTGAGTGGTGGCTTTTGCCCAAAGGGCTTTCGCGATGGCAGTGCATTCGCGTCCGGGTGGCTGGAAAGGAACCTGGGCGTCTGGCTGCAGACGGGAGGCAGGCCCATGATGGAGTGCCGTCAGCACCTGCTTAAGCCCTTAGCCGAGACCCTGATTGCACCCCGGGGCTTTGGTGACCGCGGTCGCTTCATGATGTAGCCGTGCAGCCTAAGCGATCGGCCACCCTGTGCTGGCCGGTCGCTTAGTCCTGCTCAGGCGACGCGCCGACCGGCTCTTTGGTTTTCAGCTGACAGAGAAACTCCTCGATCGCGCTCAGGCGCGCCTCGCGCCGGCGCTGGTCTTCGATGTCCGCCAAACGCGCTTGGCGCTCGGCGGCCAGCTCCGCGACATAGCGTTCGACGTCGGCGCGAAGCTGATCGCGTTCGTTGGTGACCCGAAGGCATTGCTGTGCCAACGTCTCGGCTTCCTTCTCTAGCCGTGGCACCTCTTTGGCCGTCCGTGCAGCCTGGTCGTGCTCGCGGCGCAAGGTTCGCAGCGCGCTCTCGCTTTGCCCCTGCAGTTCGGTCAGACGCGCGTTGTCACGATTGAGCTGCATGACCTCATGATTTTTGGCCATCACCAGTTCGTTGGCTTGGCGAAGTTCCACCTGCAAGGTTTGCACCTGATGCTCGTGGCGCCTAGCTTCGGCTTCCCGCTGCTCCTTGGCCGACTGCCGGAAATGCTCCAGCGCCTGGCGCGCCTGGCTGTGTTTCTCCTCCAGCGACTGGGCGTGGACGGCCTGTTCGGCCAGTCGCGCCTCCAGGCCCGTGGCCCGCTCTTTCAGGGCGCTGATCGCGATGGCCCGTTCGTGCAGTTGCCCCCGCGCCTCCTCATGGGCGCGCTTTTCCTCCTGAAGGACGGCCTCTGTCCGCTGCAGGCGATCGCTCAACGCCCGACCCTCGCGTTCCTGGTGGGCGAGCGCCTCGGCAGCCTTCTGAGCGGCGGCGTCGAACTTGGCTTTGGCCTCGGCGATGCGGGTGTCGGCCTCCTCGGCAAGGCGTTTAGAGAGCTGGGCGACCAAGGTGCGCAGCGCATCGCTGATGACGATGTCGGAGGCCGGTGCGGTCGTGGCCTCTGCTTCCAGTTCCTTGAGGTAACGGTGGATGGTGGTTTTTGAGCCGGTGTTGCCCAGGGCCACACGGACGGCGTCCACCGACGGATGCTTCCCTTGCGCGATGAGGCTATCGCGCGCCTTCTGTACTTCGGTCTTGTACAAGCCCGCTCGCGCCATAGCCGCTCTCCATGTTTTACGTACCGTATTACATACCACGTAATTACGTAACAAACAATAACTAAAGTTCAGCTAGCTTGGGCGCCATAGTGACATGGGGTAATGTTGGATTATCCCGCCTGACCCGGTCAGAAGGTGAATTTGGCCCGGCCGGCAGTACGAAACGGCGTTTCCGAGCCACTGCGGGGCTGGACGCCCGCGCCGAGGCCGGAACCGCGCTGCGGCCAAGGATTCGCCTGGTGTCGCTCACCTTTGGCGCTTAATTGCCTTCTATTACACTTAGTGTAATAAGGTCATTGACATACCCATCTTAGGGCGCTAGGCTGCCTGCCCATGGATGTGGACTTCGAAGACGCCTCGCTCAAGAGGCTTGAGGCGGACCCGGGGTTCACGGCCGGCTACGACGCCGTGATCGTCAAAGCCTTCCGAAAACGGATGCAGCTCATCCGTGCGGCGGCGGACGAACGCGCGTTCTACGCTCTGAAATCCCTGCATTACGAAAAGTTGAAAGGAGACCGGGACGGTCAAAGCTCGATGCGGCTGAACGATCAATGGCGACTGACCTTGCGAGTACAGCAGGACGACGACGGCAAGACGGTCGTGGTCATTTCCATCATCGATTACCACTAACCCTTCCCGAGGATGAGTCCATGAACACGGTTGCCGAAATCTTCCCGCCCGGTGAGTTCCTTCGCGAGGAGCTGGAAGCGCGTGGCTGGTCGCAGACCGAACTGGCGGAAATCATCGGCCGCCCGGTACGGTTGATCAACGAGTTGATCGCCGGCAAGAAGGCGATCACCCCGGAAACGGCGATCCAGCTGGGCGACTCGCTGGGCACGGGCCCGGAGCTGTGGATGAACCTGGAGAGCCAGTACCAGCTCTCCAAGGTTCGCCCCACGGACGGGCTGATTGCCCGTCGCGCCAAGCTCTACGAACGCTTTCCCGTGCGCGAAATGATCAGGCGCGGTTGGATCGAAGCCACCAAGAGCATCGAGGTGCTCGAACAGCAGTTCCTGACGTTCTTTGGGGTCGACAGCCTGGAGGCTGAGATTCCGTTCTGCCACGCGGCCAAGAAAACGGATCCGCAGGATCAACCGAGCATGCTGCAGTTGGCTTGGCTATACCGTGCCCGCCGCATTGCCTCGGAACTGGTGATCGCGTCCTATGCCGAGGCGCAGCTGCGCCAGGCGCTACCCCGGCTGTCGGCGCTGCTCTCGGCGCCGGAAGAAACGCGTCACGTCGCCCGCATCCTGGCCGAGTGCGGGGTGCGCTTCGTCGTGGTCGAGCCCATTCCCGGCGCCAAGATTGATGGTGCGTGCTTCTGGCTGACCGACGCCCAGCCGGTGGTGGCGCTGTCGTTGCGGCTCGATCGCATCGACAACTTCTGGTTCGTGCTGCGTCACGAGCTGGAGCACGTCCTGCAGCGCCATGGTCAGGACCGTGGCTACATTCTCGACCAGGATCTCGACGGCACCGCCGGCGATCAGGTCAGTGAAGAGGAAACCGTCGCCAACACGGCGGCCGCCAACTATTGCGTGTCGCCGGACGAGATCACCGGCTTCATGGCCCGGGTGGCGCCGTTCTTCAAGGAAGAACGCGTTGTGCTATTTGCCCAGCGCCTCAACGTGCATCCAGGCATCGTCGTCGGCCAGCTGCAACGCCGGCTGGGTCGGTACGACCTGTTTCGCAAGTACCAGGTCAAGGTTCGGCAATTCGTGACGTCCTCCGCCCTCACGGACGGCTGGGGCGTGGTTCACACGGCCTAAGAGGGTGTCGACAAAATAATCAGCTTGCGAGTCTGGTAGCAAGGATACGCGCCTCGACCAGCCAAACCCAAGCCACCGGTGCCCATGACGAACGGTCGTGGTGCGCCATCAGGCGGCGGGCGCGCTCGTTCCACGCATGGGTACGCTCGACCACCCAGCGTTTGGCCAGCACGACAAAGCCTTTAGCGAGTGGCTCCGGCAGCAAGGGCAACTGGACATCGTCCCAAGTGCCCGTGTTGCGATTATTCGGGTGACGGACGATCTCCACATTCAAGGACGGGTGTACCGCCTCGATGCCCTCTTTGCACTTGTTGGATCAGAACTGATACTGGGCGGTGAGCACAAAACCAGACCCCAGTTGGCTGGGGTTTTGACCGGCCTTAAGTCCGTCGTAGATATTCTTCGACCCGGTATTAAGATAGGCGGCTACGAAAGTGACTTTGGGTGTCGGCAACCAGGCCAAGGTAATGTCGTACATCCGCGAAGTTTTCATCGGCCGTCCGAGACGGTCGTAGCCCACATTGCTGGAGTCTGCGTATTCGGCACCCAAAGCCATATGCCCTGACATGAATTTGGGGGCAGGCAGACCTATGGCGATGGAAGCGAAATAGGGGTTGTCCCATTTCTGGCCGAAACCCTCGACCCCCATGAGATAAGCCTTGGTCCGACGCATGCCCACATTGAGAGAAATCGGCAATGGCAGGCCCACGTTCTTGTAGAACGTTTCGGTGAGTGCAGCATAGTAATCGCCACCACTGTCATCCGGGTACAGCCGCGTACCGCCAATACCGGGAACGAAGCTGGGGATCATTGTGGCGTTGTCGGTATTCTTGTTGATGTAGCCCACGGCAAAAGCTGGCGTCAATGCGCCAAACTGCCCGGGTTTGATTACCTGCAACTTGGCCGTGATCGTGGTGAAAGTGACCGAACCCGCCCCGGTAGCCTTGCTGGCATCCACGTTGCTTTGGCTGAACCCCACCTCAAAGCGGTTGAAGAAAGACATCTGAGCCGACAGGGCGGTCCACGTAAGGTTGGAGTCGGGAAGATTCACGTACCACACGCCAACTTGCGGTATGCCGACAACGGAGGATCCATTCAGTCCTTCGCCGGGCTTGGCAATCGGATTGGCGATTTCGGCGGTTGCATTGAGGCCGCCACCGCTGACGCCTTCAATATTGGACAAAGGCGGTCCGGCAAGTGCCGGAGCGGATGCCAGCATGCCGATGCCTCCGGTGACGAGGCAGCGGGTGATTAGCGACATTTTCCTGGTCTTTGGCATAGCTAGTGTCTCCCCTTTGTTGATTTTGGACGAGCCGATTCGCGACCGGCACAAGGCATGGATCTGATCGATCTGATCCCTCAGGTTCCCAGTTGGTGATTCTTGTATTGCTCCCGCAATTTGGTCTTGAGCAGCTTGCCGGTAGCGGTGTGCGGAAGCGTCTCGACGAACACCACGTCGTCCGGCAGCCACCACTTGGCGACACGCGACTCCATGAACGCCAGCAGCTCTTCGCGTGTCACCGGCTTGCCGACCGAGCTGCGAACGGCCAGCAGCAGCGGTCGCTCCTGCCACTTGGGGTGGGTGACGCCAATGACGGCCGCCTCGGCGACGCCTGGGTGCGACACCGCGGTGTTTTCCAGATCAATCGACGAGATCCATTCGCCGCCGGACTTGATCACGTCCTTGGAGCGGTCGACCAGCTGCATGTAGCCATCCGGGTCGATCGTGGCTATATCGCCTGTGGGCATGTAGCCCTCGGCATCCAGTATTTCGCTCTTGCCCTTGTAGTAGCCGCTGGCGATCCACGGGCCTCGCACCATCAGGTTGCCGGAAGTTGTGCCGTCCCATGGAAGCGACTGCCCCGCGTCGTCGACGATCTTCAGTTCCACACCCCACACTCCCCGGCCCTGCTTCATCTTCAACGCCAGCTGAGCAGCTGGCGGAAGCGCCGCATGGTGAGGAAGCAAATTGAAATTCGATACGCCCAGAGGGCTGGTTTCGGTCATGCCCCACAACTGCACTGCACGAGCACCCAAGTCCCGATCAAAGCGCTCGATGACGGCTGCCGGCAACGCCGAGCCGCCGACCGCAATGCCTTCCAGCCGGAGCCCGCGGCGGTCTATTTCCGGATGTTCATCCAGGTACTGCAGGAACATGAGCCATACCGTGGGTACACCCACGGAAAAAGTAACGCCCTCGTCGCGCATCAATGTGTACAGGTTCTCCGCATCCATGCGGGGGCCGGGGAGCACCAGCTTGGCTCCCGCCAATGCAGTCGCATAAGGCGCCCCCCAACCGTTGGCATGGAACATGGGCACGACCAGCAGCAGGCTGGTCTGGGCGCCGAATGCCATGCCGTCCCTGGTGCAGACCATCATCGAGTGCAGCACCGTGGATCGATGCGAATAAAGCACCCCTTTGGGATTGCCGGTGGTGCCCGAGGTGTAGCACAGCGAGGACGCGGTGCGCTCATCGAACACCGGCCACTCGAAGTCGTCGCTTTGTGCGGCCAGCAGGTCCTCGTAGCAAAGAAGGTTGGGCACATCGATCGCCGGCATGTGGTCGCGGTCGGTGAGGGCTACGTAGTGGGTGACCGTTTTCAGTGTGGGAGCGAGCTTCGCGACCATGTCGCTGAAGGTGATGTCGAAGAACAACACCCTGTCTTCGGCGTGATTGATGATGTACGTGATCTGCTCTGCAAACAGGCGAGGATTGACGGTGTGCAATATGGCGCCGCTACCGGAGATCCCGTAGTAAAGCTCCAGGTGGCGCCAGGTATTCCACGCCAGGGTGGCGGTGCGGTCCGACGGGCCAACCCCCAGACCCGGCAAGGCATTGGCGATCCGCCTGGCCCTGCGCCTGACCTCGCTGTAATTGGTGCTATGCAGCGGGCCTTCCGCGCTGCGTGAGACGATTTCCGTGTGCGGATGGAACGTCGCCGCGTAGTCGATCAGCGACGAAATCAGCAAAGGCCTGTCTTGCATCAATCCGAGCATGAATGGAGTTCCTGCAATATCTGGGGCGTACCTGAGGGCGGGGCAAGCCTGTAACCCCTCGCATCCGGATCCGTCGCCCGACAAACCGCGCCGGGAGCATGGCGTTAGACCTCGCTTCACGTCGATCGGACGCGGAAACGACGTTTTTCTGACAGGACGGAATCTGCGCCGGATCCGGAGCGCTTGCATCGTCGGAAACGACGATATTGGTCGGGTGCTGCGGGCTGTGGCCGCCATCTGGTGGCGTGTCCCAGCGAGCAGCAGCCCACCTGCGGCGCCTATGCATCTGCGGTCAGCGCGTCGGCGCACACAACTGCTGCGGTCACGCCGTGGACAGGGGTTGCAACGCCTGGAAGTTCGTCGCTTTGGACGATGACCCGTCGCCCGAACCGCTTTCATAATCGCCATGCGTCTGCCTTCCGCTGACTTGGCGACTGGGCTGGGCAGGAAGTGCGAGCAAGATGAGGATGCGCCATGGCCGGTCCGTTGCAGGGTTTGAAGGTGGTCGAAATGGTCGGCCTTGGCCCTGCGCCGTTCTGCGCCATGCTGCTGGCCGACATGGGAGCGGAAGTCATCCGCATCGACCGGCCAACCGGCAAAGCCTCCGCGATCGATCAGCCCATGCGCACCGACGTGACGGCGCGCGGACGCCGATCGGTGGCCATCGACCTCAAGGCGCCAGGCGCCAGCGAGGCAGTGCTGCAACTCATTGACCAGGCCGACGTATTGATCGAGGGCTTCCGTCCCGGCGTAATGGAGCAACTGGGTTTGGGGCCTGAGATCTGTCTTGCGCGGCGCCCTGCTCTCGTATACGGCCGCATGACCGGCTGGGGGCAGTATGGCCCGCTGGCCAAGGCCGCGGGCCATGACATCAACTACATCGCCATCAGCGGCGCGCTGCACGCGGTCGGTCGTCAGGGCCAACCGCCCGCCGTGCCGCTGAACTACGTCGGCGATTTCGGCGGGGGAGCCATGCTGTTGGCCTTCGGGGTGCTGGCCGCCCTGCTCGAAACGCGGCAATCCGGCCAGGGCC
Source organism: Dyella sp. KRB-257 (assembly GCF_049445995.1). Taxonomy (NCBI): domain Bacteria; kingdom Pseudomonadati; phylum Pseudomonadota; class Gammaproteobacteria; order Lysobacterales; family Rhodanobacteraceae; genus Dyella; species Dyella sp. KRB-257. The sequence goes on from NZ_JBMSDZ010000010.1 coordinate 59,938, forward strand.
AAGTGGTCGATGCCGCCATGACCGACGGCGCGGCGCTGCTTTCCGCGATGATGTATGGATTCAAGGCTGCCGGCCTCTGGAGCAACCGGCGCGGCGAGAACATGCTCGACAGCGGCGCCCATTTCTACGATGTCTACGCATGCGCCGACGGCAAATACATTGCCATCGGCGCCATCGAGCCGCAGTTCTACGCCGAGCTGCTGCGCCGCTGCGGCATCGATGATGAAGCGTCCAAGCCGCAGATGGACCCGCGCCGCTGGCCACAGCTCAAGCAACGCCTGGCAGACGTGTTCATGACCCGCAGCCGCCAGCAATGGTGCGATCTGCTGGAAGGGTCGGACGCCTGTTTTTCGCCGGTGCTGGACTGGGACGAGGCCCCCGCCCATCCCCACAACCTGGCACGTGGAACCTTCATCGATCTGGAGGGTGTCACGCAACCAGCACCAGCCCCGCGTTTCAGCCGCACCCCAGCCGGTACCCCGACGCCTCCCTCAGCCAGGGGCGCCGACAGCGTCGAGGTTCTGCGCGACTGGGGCGTGTCCGCGGAACTGGTGAAACAGTTGCAGGATGCCGGGGCGCTGTAACGTACCTGGCACAACCCTTCGTCCCGAACAATTTCGTCCCGAAACAGCTCTTTCTCCGGAGATCCACCGTCATGTCGATTGATTTCAGCCCTTCCTGGATGGATGACGATCTTGCCATGTATCGCGCGAGCGTCGCGCGCTTCCTGGTCCAGGAAATGGTTCCGGGCGACGAGGAGGCGCGCAAACGCGGCCATGTGGGGCATGCGCTATGGCACAAGGCCGGCGAGCTGGGCGTGCTCTGCTCGGACATTCCTGAAGCATACGGCGGCGGTGGCGGCGACTTCCGCCATGAAGCCGTAATGGTCGAGGAAATGGGCAAACGCGGCCTCACCGGCATGAGCACCACGGTGCATAGCATCGTCGCCCATTATTTCTACAATCACGGCACCGAGGAGCAGAAGCATCGTTACCTGCCGGCGATGGCCCGCGGCGAGTGTGTGGGTGCCATTGCCATGACCGAACCGGCTGCCGGCTCCGATCTGCAGGGCATTCGCACGCGCGCCCATCGCGCCGGCGACGACTATGTCATCCATGGTTCGAAGACCTTCATTTCCAACGGCTACCTCGCCGGCGTGGTGCTGGTGGTGGCCAAGACCGATCCGTCCCAGGGTGCGCGCGGCATATCCATCTTCATCGTCGACACCAAGGATTGTCCCGGCTTCCGCGTCAGCCGCCTGCTGGACAAGATCGGCCTGAAAGCCCAGGACACCGCCGAACTGTTCTTTGACGACGTGCGGGTGCCGGTCGACAATCTGCTGGGTGGGCGCGAGGGCCAAGGCTTCTTTCAACTGATGTCGGACCTGCCTTACGAACGCACGCTTATCGGCGTGGGCGCTGTCGCCGCGATGGAAGGCGCCTACCAGGCCACGCTGGACTATGTGCGCGAGCGCAAGGCGTTCGGACAGGCGCTGGCGGAGTTCCAGAACACGCGCTTCAAGCTGGCCGAGATCGCCACTCGGGCCAAGGTCGCACGCGCCTTTGTCGACCGCTGCGTCGAGAGCTTTGTCGCCGGTCGCCTGGATACCGTTACCGCGTCGATGGTCAAGTTGTGGACCACGGAAGCGCAATGCCAGGTCGTCGACGAATGCCTTCAGCTGTTCGGCGGCTACGGCTACATGAACGAGTACCTCATCGGACGCATGTATGCCGACGCCCGCATCCAGCGGATCTATGGCGGAGCCAACGAGATCATGAAGGAAGTGATCGCACGGGCGCTCTGACAGAGCGTCGAAAAGCGTCTTTCAACCGCCGGCTGCCACGCCAGGAACGACACCGCCCCGTTCGCGATCAGACGATGCCGATGCGTCGCGCAATCGCCACCGCCTGGGTTCGACTGTGTGCATTGAGCTTGGAGTTGACGTTGCGCAGATGGGTGCGCACCGTGCTGTCCGATACGAACAATTTTCCCGCGATGGCCCGGTTGGAAAAGCCTTCGGACAGCAATTGCAGCACCCGGCTTTCCTTCAAGGTCAACGGCTCGGGCAACGGAACCTGGCCGGGCCGTGCAACAGCGGTGCTATCGGCGACGTCGCCGAAGGCTTCGAGCAGATTGCTGACGTAAGCGACCAGCGTGGGATCGTGTCTGCGCGCATTCGCCATCTGCGCATGGCAAAGCCCGACCAGCACCGCGACCATCGGCCCCTCATCGACGATCAACCGGACATAGCCCTCCGCGCAACTCTCGTGGAGGATATCGCGCATGATCACCTGGGCCTTGCCTGCGTCGCCGCTTCGATAGTGCGCCATGGCCAGCAGCACTCGCAGCTTCAGCGCACGACGATGGCGCGACTCAGCCACGGCACGGTCGATTTCCTGACCAAGGCTCGCACAAGCGGCGCGGGAATCGCCGTACCCCACCTGCCAGCGCAAGCGGCTGAGGACAATGTCCTCCAGTTCGCTGGCCGGTAGCCGAAAACGTTTGATGCGCTGCCAAAGGACTTCGTCACCAGCGCAATCCAGCTCCATCTTCGCTGATGAGCCCTGTCCCTGCATCATGAACAGGCGGCCTCGCTCCAGACGGGCATTGGCCACCACCCGCGGTATCCGCCGGGCATGGCCGCTGTATTCCAGCTCGGTCAGTATGCGCAGCGCCCGATCCATGTCTCCCTGGGCATGGGCGATACGGGCGAGCACAACGTCGCCGAGAATGATGGGGTCCGCCAGGCCAACCTCCTTGACCAGCGGCACATAGCATTGCAGCAGGCGCGATGCCTGAACCAGGTCATTGGCCTCGTACAGCGAACATGCATGCAACACTCCTGCCCATGCGTTGCCGTTGGCGTGGTGACTGAACGACGATGGATGACGCGTAGCTTCCACCGCCAGCCGGAAGCGCACCGCTGCCTGGCGCTGCCGCCCCTCCTGCAGGTCGATGAGCCCGCCAATTGACTCCGAATACATTCCATTGAAGGCGCTTGCCTGCGCATCCAGCGCATCGCGGGAGCCATCCAGAAGCGCCCTCGCCTGTTCACACCGCCCCATGAACAAGCCGATGAGAGCCATGACATTGGCCAACATTGCGTTGGCAAAGGGAGTGCCATTGGTTCGCAGGGAAAGCGCCTCCTCACCGCAGGCATAGGCCTCTTCAAAGCGATCCATCATCAGCAGCAGCGATGGGCGCACTGCACGCACGTGCGCCTGCCATTCGGGAACTTTGCTCTGCAACAGTCCACTGCGACTCAGTGCGTCCATGGCATGGTGCGGCCCGCGACTGAAACACAGGGCCCACACGTAAACCACCTGCAGCGCGGGATAGTCGCCAAGCAGGGAAAACGGTACCGCGTCGAACATGCGCGCCAGCAGGAGCATGCGCCCCTCGTCCAGCAGTCGTGGGGCACGTGCCGACAGCAGTCGCAGCGCGCGCGGGAAATCCCGTCCTTCAATGGCGTGATCGATGGCCGGCACCGGGCGGCCCTGATGTTCGTACCATTCCGAGGCGGCCCGATGCAGGCGCAACACCTCGGTAGGGAACTCCTTCGCCAGACGGGCGCGGAGGAACCCGGCGAACAGACTGTGGTAGCGATAACCCTGCTCATCCCCCTTGATAGGGATCAAAAACAGGTTGTCCTTTTCCAGTTCCGCAAGCAGGCGCTCGCTTTCGACATCGGGCAGCAGTGCACGACACGCGCCGACGCAGACATGCCTAAGGACACTGGTACGCAGCAAGAAGTCGCGCACCTGCGGGGTCTGGCGAGCCAGCACCTCCTCGGCAAGGTAGTCGGCCACGAGACGGTCGGTGCCGGAAAAATGACTGATAAACTGAGAGGGAGCGTCATGCCCGTCCAGTGCCAGCGAAGCCAGCCACAGAGCGGTTACCCAACCCTCGGTCCGGGCGTGGATCTGATCGACATCTTCCGACGACAGGGGCACGCTCAGCTCGCGTTGCAGGAAATGCTCTGTTTCATCCTTCGAAAAGCGCAGTTGATCGACGCCGATCTCCAGCAGATGCCCGCGCGCCCTCAGCCGTCCCAGTCCGAGGTCGGGACGATGGCGCGAGCCGACCACCAGAAGGCCGTGTGGCGGCAAGCGGTTGACCATCTCGCGCACCCAGCCGATCACGGTGGATTCCTGGATGCACTCGAAGTCGTCAATGAACAGTGCAAACGGTGCCGGCTCACCGGCCATGCGGGCGGCAATCGCCAGGGCGCGTTCGCCGACGGGGCGGTCTTCCGCGGTCGCGCCACCCTCTCGCTGTACCCCGGTGATGCCGTCGAGGGCAGCATTGAAACAGTCGAGAAAACGCACCAGGTCGTCGTCCGCACTGTCGAGCGTGAGCCACGCCGTGGCCCTGCCCTGATCCTTGAAATGCGCCATGCACTGGATCATGGCTGTCGTCTTGCCGAAGCCAGCCGATGCCTGGACCAGCAGCAACCTAGTCCCGGCGAAAGCGCTCACGCGGTCAAGAATGCCGGAACGGAGTATCTGTGAACTCAGCGAGGCCGGGGGATTGAGCTTGCTGGCCAGTGCGGCTTGCGAAGTCATCGGTTGTGCTTTCTCGGAAGCTGTCGGATAAGCCAGTGACATCGATAGTAAGGTTGTAGCGCCAATGGCCGGGAAAGTCAGGTTGCAGCGCAATATGGCCCCGCCGCCGATGCCGGCCGCTGACGATGGCGACATTGTGGCTACGTCGCCTTCGCATATCGCCTGCAGACAGGCCAGCGCGTACATTCGGATGACCATCAGCTCGGTGCCGGAGCCGCCCCCGGATGGCCCAAGGCGATGGCGCCGCGGTATTTGTTGGGGTGTGTCGGATCGGCGCCGATGAGCTTGACACGCACCGCCATCGCCGAGGCACAGGGACGAAGGCCTCGTTGACCTCGAACAGTTCAATGTCGTGCATCGGCAGGTGTATATCCGCCCGTCGGCGGCGCGCTTCTGCGTGCGGACCAGCAGCGGCAGGATCCACTGCCTGTGCCGATCCGCCGATGGTTGCAGCACCCAAACCGCCTGGAAGTCAGCATGCATTGCAATACCCCCAGATACTCGGCTGCTGCAGTGCGGCAAGCGCTATCTCCCTCGATAACCTAGAGTCGGCTGTGGACTGTGCACTGTCCGCAGCGCTTCGCGGTCCGGCGCGGTGGCCAGCCTCGGGGTTTTGGCATTATGAAGCATCGCAGAATCATCGCGACCAAGCTCGGTCCGCCACAGACGAGCAGCGCCCTGGTGCAGCGGGAGCGACTCGCGCCGCCACCTGACTGGATGTCTGGCCGTCACCGCTTGGCCATCGTCACCGGCCCAGCCGGTTACGGCAAGACCACGCTGCTATCGGATTGGTATGCCAGGCTCCGCGCGGAAGGCGGGGCGGTTGCCTGGCTGAGCGTCGACCCGGCAGACGAGGATCCGGCGCGCTTTGCCGCCTATCTGGCCCATTGCCTCGGCCGCGCCGTGCCTGGTATCGGTCAGTCGGCGCTGGCGTTACTGGAAAGCGGTGCGCAACCATCCCTGCAGCCGGTGCTGGAGTCCCTGCTCGTCGATCTAACCCAGGCTGCGCGACCCATCAGCCTATTTATCGATGACCTTCATTTGGTGACTGGCCAGGCGCCTTTGGAGATGCTTGGCGGCCTGCTGGCCCATGCTCCGGATCAAGTGGTTTTCGTCATCGGCAGTCGCAGCAAGCCGCGGCTCAACCTGCAAGAGTTGCAGCTTCGAGGCAAGATGATCGACATCACGATGGCTGATTTACGTTTCTCCGCCGGGGAAGCGCAAGAGCTGCTGCATATTTTTTCGGATAGGGATATCGATCCTGTCACGGTGCAGCGACTATGTCAGCACACTGAGGGCTGGCCGGCCGCCCTGCAACTGGCTTCGTTGTCCCTGCGTGGCAACGATGCGATCGAAGCGATGGTCGAGGGGTTCACCGGCAGTGACCGGCAGATATGCGACTACCTCGGCGAGGTTGTGCTTGCCCGGTTGCCGGCGGAGCTTCACGATTTTTTGCTGCAAACCTCGGTGCTCGACCGCCTTTGCGCCGATCTCTGCCGTGCGGTGACCGGCTGCCGGAACAGTCAGGCCATGCTAGAGGATCTGGAAGCGCGCAATCTGTTTCTGATACCACTGGATAGCACGCGCGAGTGGTATCGGTATCACCACCTATTCCAGGATTTCCTGCGGCAGCGGCTGAAAAGCATCGATCTCGATGCGCCGGCCGCGCTGAAGGCGCGTTCGGCGCAGTGGTTCCGGCAGCACGGTCTGGACGAGGAGGCCATCAATGACGCATTGGCCGCCGGGGACTACCAGCACGCCGCGTGCTGGATCGCCGAGTCCGGCGAAGACCTTGTCCAGCGGCGAGGCGCGCACGTTACCTTGCTGAATTGGATGCGGCGGCTGCCTGAACCTTACCTCGCCAAGTGGCCGGCGATCCGCATTCACCGGGCGTGGTCACTGGCTTTCAGCCTCCAGTTTGCGGAGGCTGAGCGCGAACTGGAAACCGTCGAAGCCTATCGCCATAAGCTGCTGAAGGAAGGTTGCAAGGAAGCTGCAAGCGAAGTGGCCGCGATCGACTGCATGGTGCAGTTGCAGCGAACCATCCTGGCCGCGCTGCGCGATCGGGCCGAGGAGAGTCAGCGGCTCAGCGAGGCTTGGCTGCAGTCTTGGCCTGCAGCCGATCCGTTCAAACGCGGAGCGGCGCTGGCTGTGTTGGGCTTCGCCTGCAAGTGTCGCTGCGATTTCGAGCGTGGATGGGAAAGTCTGCGCATGGCACGGCTCATCTTCGACGAGAGCTACGGCTATTACGGCACAGCCTGGGCGATCATGATCATCACCGTCCTGCTCGCCAAACAGGGCCGGCACCGGGAGGCCATGGACGAATGCGCGCGTGGCCTGGCGTTGATAACCCATCAGCTCGGTCCACACGCGCACGCGGTATACATGTTGTCGGCGCTGATGGCAGCGATGCACTATGAGCGCGATGAACTCGCCGAAGCGGAAGCCCACCTCCGCTCGGGTCTTTCCCATGTGCGCGAGCAAAGTACCGTCGATCCGTTGATTGCCGCTTACCAGACCGCAGCTCGACTGGCGTTTCACCAAGGGGAAAACGCACGCGGCGATTCGCTGCTTGTCGAAGGCATCGCGCTGGGGGAACGGCGCCATCTGCCGCGGCTGGTAGCCTCGCTGCAGGCGGAGCTTGCGACCGCACATCTGCGCCGCGGCGAAGTCGCGCAGGCTGCGGATGTCTTGCGCGCGGGCACCCGGCACTGGCGAATGCAGATGGTGCCCGATCATGCCGCCGAGGAGACCAGCCCCTGGGGCTTGGTGCGGGCGCGTATTGACATCGCCAACCACGAGCCTGAACGTGCTCTGATCATTCTGCACAAGCTTCTGTCACGGGCGCATCGGCTTGGGCATCGACGCAAGGAAGTGGAACTGCTGGTGCTCAAGACGATGGCGCGGGAGCAAATGGGTCGTCAGCGCGAAGCGCTGCGTGCGTTGCGGGACGCGCTGGCCATGGCCGCGCCGGCGGGTTATCTGCGCGTGTTTCTGAACGAGGGGGAGTCGCTTCGCTGGCTGGTCAAGATGCTGCTGGAAACAACAGTCGACGACCACGGCTTGGCGCACGACCATCTGCAGCGACTCGCTCACGCTTTTAGGATCGAGGCCACCGGCGGCGGCACAGATGCGGCAGCTGATCCGACGGACGTGCTGGAGCCGTTGACAGCCAAGGAAACGCAGGTGCTGCGTCTGGTCGCTACCGGACGCAGCAATGAGGAAGTGGCCGAATCGATGTTCGTGTCTCAAGGGACGGTGAAATGGCATTTGCATAATGTCTATGCAAAACTTCAAGTGCGCAATCGCACGGCGGCACTTTCGCGCGCGCGAGGCTTGCGGCTGCTCGACTGACGAAATACCGCCCTCTGTGCAAGGCAGCCCGGCGCTCGCCGTGGATGCGGTTCGTCGTCAGGTCACGGGACACCACCCAAAAGCCTGACACGACATGACCTGGCCAGAAGCCGCTCCGGTCACCGCAACCCGTTCACTTCATCGAGTGCGCGCACGGCGCTTCCAGGAATCCCGGGCTCAAGCTACAGAGCTTGGGTGCCTCGCACATGGAAGTGCGAAAACCTATCTTTTGGTAGGCACATCTCCTGCGCGATACCTGATCTGATCAAAGGCATCCCAAGCGGTAGGAGGAAGTGATGAATGTGAATACTCCTTTAGACGGTACCTTGCAGGAGCACAACATCGGTCGAATCGTCAGTTATCACGACAAGAAACGCTATCTGTGGCTGTTGTCGATAGGTTGGTCACTTTTTCCATTGGTCGGTATTTATCTTGCCGACAGAACCGGAATGGCGGTGTTCAATTGGCTGACGCTGATTCTATGGTATGTCATCGTCCCGGCATTGGACCTGATGTTTGGAAATGACACCAGCAATCCACCGGAGGATGCGGTTCCGGCTCTCGAAGAGGATCGTTATTACCGATGGCTCGTCTATCTCATGGTGCCATGGCATTACATCACCTTCCTGGTCGGTGCGTGGTATGTTGGCACTCATGACTTGAGCTGGGTCAGCATGCTCGGGCTCGCCCTCTCGGTGGGCATCATCAATGGCCTGGCCATTAACACCGGCCACGAGCTGGGACACAAGAAACCCGCGATAGAACGCCGACTGGCCAAGATCGTGCTTGCTGTGGTGGGTTATGGACATTTCTACATCGAACATAACAAGGGCCACCACAAGCATGTAGCAACGCCGGAAGATCCGGCCAGTGCGCGCTTCGGCGAAAGCATCTATCAATTCGTGCTGCGCGAAATCCCCGGCGCTTGGCGGCGGGCTTGGGTGACGGAGCGGGAGCGCCTCGCCCTTCAAGGAAGGGGACCTTGGACATGGGAAAACGAAGTGTTGCAGCCACTGCTCATCACCATACCGATGTACGCGGCGCTCATCATTCTTTTCGGCGCCGCGATCATTCCCTATCTGCTCATGCAAGCCGTGTTCGGCTGGTGGCAGCTGACCAGTGCCAACTACATCGAGCACTATGGCCTGCTGCGTCAGAAGCTGCCCGATGGCCGCTATGAGCGCTGCCAGCCATGGCACTCATGGAACAGCAACCACATCATGTCCAATCTGATCCTGTTCCATTTGCAGCGTCACTCCGATCATCACGCGTATCCAACCCGTCGCTACCAGGCACTGCGCGACTTCCCACAGCTTCCCAGCCTCCCCAGCGGCTATCCGGCAATGTTTGCCATTGCCTTGGTGCCACCTCTGTGGCGGGCATTGATGGATCGGCGTGTATTGGCGCTCTATGGCAACGACATCAGCAAGGTCAATCTCACGCTTCGTCCCCGAAAGCGCTCCCGCATCCTGCACAAGCTCTCCGCCAAGTGAGGAAAGCAGGGTTACATGAGACCGGCCAACCGAGGCATCTCGGCTGACCGCTGGTTGACACACCTATGAGCGATGGGAGGCGATGTATCATGAGCCGTTATCAATGCCCCAGTTGCGGCTACGTCTATGACGAACGGATCGGCGATCCGCACGAAGGACTGGCGCCCGGTACCCCATGGAGCCAGGTTCCCGAAAACTGGGCATGCCCGGATTGCGCGGTCGAAGACAAGGTGAATTTCATCGCCGTGCGGGAAAACGAGCCGTTGTCGTTCTAATGGTTTCTCTCCAGCAAGCTCGTAGGCGCGCAACAATTTGCCGGCGCACCGCTCAAGGAAGTCCATGAATCGCTGCTTGGTAAAATGGCGTTGCGTTGTGTGTGGGTTTGAATACGATGAAGAAAAAGGCATGCCTGAAGAGGGCATCGCTCCCGGCAAGGCTTGGGAAGACATTCCCGATGATTGGATTTGTCCGGACTGCGGTGCACCGAAATCCGATTTTGAAATGATTCAGGCAGGGATTTGATCCATGCAACCCTTGACCATCATTGGCACGGGTCTGGCCGGATATGGCGTGACACGCGAACTGCGCAAACTCGATCCGGATCTGCCCATCCGCCTGATCACTGCCGAACCGGGGGCTTCCTATTACAAGCCCAATCTTTCCAAATCGTTTGGTGCCGGTCAGTCTGCTGTCGATTTGACCTTGGCTTCAGCGGAGAAAATGGCTGCCCAGCTGAACGTGGAGATTCTTACTGAAACCCGCGTGTCGGTTATCCGGCCGCAGCAGTGTGCGCTAACACTCGATAATCGCGAGCTCGCCTACAGTCGTTTGGTGCTGGCCTGCGGAGCCGATGCGGTGATTCCGCGTATCGACGGCGCCAGCGCACTTTCCGTGGTCCACAGCCTGGAGGACTACACGCGTGTCCGCGAGGCATTGCTGGAGCAGCGCGAGGTCGTTGTGATCGGCGCGGGACTGATTGGCTGCGAATTCGCCAACGACCTGGCCGCCGCGGGCTACTCGGTCACGGTGGTGGACGTGGAGGCGTGGCCGTTGGCACGTCTGGCGCCACGCGCTGTCGGCAAAGCGCTTATGGCGGCATTGTCCGCCTTGAATGTGAGATGGGCGCTGGAATCAGGGGTGGTTGCCGTGGAAAGCCTGGGCGACCGGCATCGGGTCCACCTTGTGGATGGGACAATCCTGCCTGCTGGATTGGTGCTGTGCGCCATTGGTCAGCGCCCGCGCACCGCGCTCGCTGCCGCTGCCGGGCTGGCTGTCGGTGCCGGCATTCAGGTAGACAGCTACCTTGGCACCAGCGATTCGCGCATCTACGCGTTAGGCGATTGCGCCGAGATCGATGGCCAGGTGCACCCGTTCGTTGTGCCCATCGCCCATTCGGCCAAGGCCTTGGCGCGGACGCTGGCTGGAACATCTACGGCGGTGGCCTTTCCGGCGATGCCCATTGTGCTGAAGACACCCGCCTGCCCGGTCGTGTTGCTGCCTCCGGCGGTCGCGGGTGTTGTCGGCCACTGGTCGGTTACGGGCGAAGGGATCGATCTGGTGGCTCGCTACCATGACGAACACGGGCGGCTGCTGGCCTTTGCGCTGACGGGGCACGCCGTGGCGAACCGGGTTGCGTTGGTACAGGAATGGAATGCCGCGCGCGAACGCGTGGGGGTACCTTCATGACGACACTCTCTGCGAGTTCATCTCAGGGCTGCGCATCAACTGTCCAGCGAAATCACCCACGAGGTCTCGGAGCGACCCTTCTGGGCAGAGTTCAGTCGCCCCGGCTACCCGATAACCGTCCAGGCAGCGCATGCGGGCAGTCCTATGGGACAAATCGACCCGCGTGGAATCTCGTCGCATCCGACGAGGCTAGCCGCGGTGCATGGGAGGATAATGAAGCCAGTGCGGCGATCCGGCCGCCCCGCCCATCATCCAACGGACCCGGACTCAGCGATGACAAACGCCGTCTCCAGACACGCATTGCAACAATTCCTGACGGCGGAATTTCCCCAGATCGACATGACCGTGGAAACCGTGGAGGACGACGCGGTCTTGATCCGTCAGGCCATCGATCATCAGCACCTGCGTCCGGGGCGGACGGTGTCCGGCCCCACGATGATGGCGGTTGCGGATTGCGCGGCCTATGTCGCCCTGCTGGCACGCATAGGCATCGTGCCATTGGCGGTCACCACCAGCCTCAACATCCATTTCCTGAACAAACCCAGCCCGGACCGGGCGATATGCGCGAAAGCCACTCTGCTGAAACTCGGCCAGCGCCTGGCGGTATCCGAGGTCGCCATCCATTCCGAAGGAACCCCCGGGCTGGTGGCCCACGCGGTGGTCACTTATGCCATTCCCGCACAACGACGGCGGTGAATCTGCGCATGGACCAGCGCAACGGGCGCTCGACACCGGATAGGCACAGCCCGGTGCTGGCGCAGGCCGCCCGGCAAGCGGCACGAACGGGCTTATCACTTGGAGAAGCATCATGCTGATCGACGCTGCAACGCTCGTTACCCTGGAACAGCCGGCGCACGAACCCGAGCGCGAGGTGTTCCAACGCCAACGACGTTTCGCGCCCCGCCTGCGCCAGACCAGCGCAAGCGAGCGCCTGGCCAAGCTGGACAAGCTCAAGAAGGTGCTGGAAGCCCGGCGCGGGGATATCCAGAAAGCGGCGGCGGCGGATTTCGGCAAGCCCACCGCCGAAGTGGAACTCAGCGAGATCTTTCCGGTGCTGCATGAGATCAACCACGCCAGGCGGCAGCTCAAGCGGTGGATGAAGCCGGTTACCGTGCGCCCAACTCTGGCGATGCTGGGCACGCAGGCCCAGGTGCACTACGAACCCAAGGGCGTCTGCCTGATCATCTCGCCCTGGAACTACCCCTTCAACCTGAGCTTCGGGCCGCTGGTGTCCGCCATCGCCGCCGGCAACACCGCGATCATCAAGCCGTCGGAAATGACCCCGCATTGCTCGCGGCTGATCGGCGCGATGATCGCCGAGATATATCCACCCGAGGAGGTGGCGGTATTCGAAGGCAAGGCCGACGTCGCCGAGCGGCTGCTGGCCCTGCCCTTCGACCATGTGTTCTTCACCGGCAGCCCGGCGGTTGGCCGGATCGTGATGGGTGCCGCAGCCAGGCATCTGGCCTCGGTCACGCTGGAGCTCGGCGGCAAGTCGCCGACGCTGGTCGACGAGACGGCCGACCTGGACAGGGCCGCGCGCAACATCGTCTGGGGCAAGTTCACCAACAATGGCCAGACCTGCATCGCCCCGGATCATGTGTATGTACACGCGAGCGTGTGCGATCGTTTCGTGGACAAGGTTCGGCAGTACATCGCGCAAATGTATGGCGACACCCCGGAGGCGCAACGCAACAATCCCGACTATTGCCGCATCGTCAACGATCGGCACTTCCAGCGCCTCACGGCGCTGCTTGACGACGCCGTCGGGCACGGTGCCCGGGTCGTGACCGGCGGCATGACGGAGGCCACAACCCGATTCATCGCGCCGACCGTGCTGGTCGATGTGCCGCACCAAGCGCAGATCATGCAGGAGGAAATCTTCGGCCCGCTGCTTCCCGTGCTGTCCTACACCGATCTTGAGCAGATGCTGGCGGACATCAATGCGCGGCCCAAGCCGCTGGCGCTGTATGTGTTCAGCAAGAACAAGGCGCGGATCGCGCAGGTGGAAACCAGGGTTTCGGCCGGCGGCAGCTGCGTCAATCAGTGCGTGGTGCATTTCCTGCACGGCAACCTGCCGTTCGGCGGGGTCAACAACAGCGGGATCGGCAGTGCGCACGGTCTGTACGGTTTCAAGGCCTTTTCGCACGAGCGCGCGGTGTTGGTGGATCGCTTCAGCATCACCCACATGCTGTTTCCACCGTACACCAAATTGGTGAAAAAGCTGATTGCCCTCACCTCACGCTATTTCGCCTGAAAGCCGGGGCGTGTTCGACCATTGAAGGAGACAGTCTCATGCACGACTACATCATCGTGGGCGCCGGCTCTGCCGGCTGTGTGCTGGCCAACCGCCTTTCCGCGGATCCGGCCGTGAAGGTTCTGCTGCTCGAGGCGGGCCCGCCGGACACCAGTCGAGCGATCCATATTCCGGCGGGCGTCGCCGCGGTGATGCCCGGCTACCTGTATCGATCGCTCAACTGGGCCTTCAAGACCGAACCTCAGTCCGGCCTGAACCAGCGGCGGGGTTACCAGCCGCGCGGCCGCACCCTGGGCGGGTCCAGTTCGATCAACGCCATGATCTACATCCGAGGGCAGCGCAGTGATTACGACCACTGGGCGGCGCTGGGCAATCCAGGGTGGTCGTACCAGGACGTGCTGCCCCACTTCAAGCGCACGGAGAACAATGAGCGCGGCGCAGACGTCTACCATGGCGTCGGCGGCGAACTCAATGTCGCCGACCTGCGCTCGCCGATGGCCATCGACGAGGCCTTCATCCAGGCCGCGGAGCAACAAGGCCTTCGCCGCAACGCCGATTTCAACGGCGTCGAGCAGGAAGGCGTGGGCTTGTACCAGGTCACCCAGAAAGACGGCGAGCGCTGGAGCGCTGCCAAGGGCTTTCTCACCCCGGTCCTCAAGCGGCCCAACCTCACCGTGCTCACCGGGGCCCACACCACCCGGCTGCTGCTGCAGGGCAAGCGCGCGGTAGGCGTCGCCTATCGCAGAAACGGCAGGATCGAGGAGGCCAGGGCCAAAACCGAGGTGATCCTGAGCGCCGGCAGCTTCCAGTCGCCGCAACTGCTGATGCTCTCGGGCATAGGGCCGCGCGACGAACTGGAGAAGCACGGCATCGGCGTCGTCCACGAACTACCGGGCGTGGGCCAAAATCTGCAGGATCACCTAGACTACGTCAGCTGCTATACCTCGTCCTCAACCGACCTGTTCGGCTACTCCCTGGCTGGCGGCTTCAAACTGCTCGGCGCGCTGGGCGAGTACCGCAAGCAGCGCTCCGGCATGCTCACCACCAATTTCGCCGAGGTCGGCGCTTTTATGAAAAGCGATCCGAACTTGGAGGCACCCGACCTGCAATTGCATTTCGTGGTCGGCATCGTCGATGACCACAGCCGCCGGTTCCACTGGGGCCATGGTTACAGCTGCCACGTCTGCGTGCTGCATCCCAAGAGCCGCGGCCAGGTCGGCCTGCATAGCGCCGATCCCTTCGCTGCGCCACGCATCGATCCGAATTTCCTGGGCGAGGACGAGGATGTGCAACGGCTGCTGCGCGGCGCCCGGCTCATGAACCGGATCATGGAGGCACCGGCGCTGGCGCCCTTCCGCGGGCGCGAGATCTATGGCGGTGCGAGCATGAGCGACGCGCAGCTGGTGCAGCTCATCCGCCAACGGGCGGACACCATCTATCACCCGGTGGGCACCTGCAAGATGGGTAGCGACGCGATGGCGGTGGTCGATGTCCAACTGCGCGTGCACGGCATGGAAGGGCTGCGCGTGGTTGACGGATCCGTCATGCCTACGCTCGTTGGCGGCAACACCAACGCGCCCATCATCATGATGGCCGACAAGATCTCGGAAAACATCCTGGCGGACAGGCTGCCATCGGCATCGGCCGTGCAGACGGCCATGCCGGCGACCGTGCTGGCCTGAGCGCCGGCAGATTGCCGACGCCTAGTCCACTCTGGCGGGATGGAGCTGGTGCGCGTCATGCGCAAGCCGGCGCACACGGGTTACGTGCCGCGCCAGTTCCGCCACCGCGTTAGATTGAATCGCATCGGCCGCGGAAGCAGTCCGCAAGCACGCGGTTCGGTCCAGATCCGTTGCGACATCACCTCCCTTGTGCGGGGTGGTTTGCGTTCAGGACGGGAGGCCACGCCCGCGCCCCGGCTGCACGAGCCGGCCAGACAGCGGCGCAGGGTCGCCTCGCAGCAAGCCCATGGCCGGGCCGCCCGCTGCAAGTCCGCCGGCCTACAACCGCTCGACGATGGTGATGTGGGCCATGCCGCCGCCTTCGCACATGGTCTGCAGCCCAAAGCGGCCGCCGGTCTGGGCCAGACCATACAGCAGCGTGGTCATCAGTTTGGTGCCTGAGCTGCCCAGCGGGTGGCCCAAGGCGATGGCCCCACCATGCACGTTGAGGCGGGCCGGATCGGCGCCGGTAACCTGCAGCCAGGCCAGTGGCACCGGGGCGAACGCCTCATTCACCTCGAACAGGTCGATGTCGCGGATCGACAGGCCAGCCTTCTTCAGCGCGCGCTCGGTAGCCGGGATCGGCGCCTCCAGCATGATCACGGGATCATGGCCGATCACGCTCATGTGATGGATGCGCCCCAATGGCTTGACCCCCAAAGCCTTCAGGCCGCGCTCGTTCACTACCATGACGCCGGAGGCGCCATCGCAGATCTGGCTGGCGTTAGCCGCCGAGATGCAGCCGCCTTCCCGGATCGGCTTGACATTGCTGATACCCTCCAGCGTGGCGTTGAAGCGGATGCCCTCGTCGAGGGTGTGCATCTCACCGTTGGCGCCACCTTCCTGCAGGCGTACTTCCAGCGGCAGGATCTCCTGCATGAACTTGCCCGCCTGCGCCGCCTGAGTCGCGCGCTGGTGGCTCAGCAGGGAAAACGCATCCAGCTGATCCTTGCTCAGATGGTATTTGGCGGCCATCATTTCCGCGCCGGCGAACTGGCTGAATTCTTCCACGCCAGGGTACCGGGCGCGGATCGCGGGGCTCATGTAATCGCCCAGCCCCGCCTTGCGCGGCAACACCACGGCGGCGCCCATCGGCACCCGGCTCATGCTTTCCACGCCAGCGGCGATCACCACGTCCATCGCCCCGGACATCACCGCCTGCGCGGCGAAATGCAGGGCCTGCTGCGAACTGCCGCACTGGCGGTCGACTGAAGTGGCCGGCACCGCCTCGGGCAAGCGCGAAGCCAGCACGGCATTGCGCGCGATGTTGGAGGCCTGCTCGCCGACCTGCCCCACGCAACCCATGATCACATCCTCGACCAGGGCCGGATCGGCGCCGCTGCGATCGAGCAGCGCATTGAGCACCTGCCCGGCCAGGTCCGCCGGGTGCCAGCCGGAAAGCCGGCCGCCCTTGCGGCCGCCGGCGGTGCGGGTGGCCGCCACGATGTAGGCTTCAGCCATGTCTGTATCCTCGGATGGATGCCGGATCGACCCGGCGTGCAGGGAGTGCCATGTGGCGCGAAGTGCGCCGGGCGGAAGTGATTCAGCGAGGAGGCATGCGGATCGCGCCATCCAGGCGCACGCTCTCGCCGTTGAAGTACTCGTTTCCGATAATCGCCTCGGCCAGTGCGGCAAATTCCGCAGGTTGACCCAGGCGCTTGGGGAATGGTACCGAGGCGGCCAGCGCCTGCTTGACGTTGTCGGGCAGGCCGGCCATCAAGGGCGTATCGAAGATGCCCGGCATGATGGTATTGACGCGGATCCCTTCATTCATGAGGTCACGGGCGATCGGCAAGGTCATGCCGACGATGGCCGCCTTGGAGGCGGCATAGGCGGCCTGCCCGATCTGGCCATCTTGCGCCGCCACCGATGCGGTGTTGATGATCACGCCGCGCTCGCCATTGGCCAGCGGCTGGAGTTGCAACATGCCGGCGGCCGATTTTGCCGCGCAGCGGAAGCTGCCGACCAGGTTGATCTGGATGATCTTGTCGAACTCGGCCAGCGGAAAGTGGCTGATCGCACCGGTCTCCTTCGCACGGGAGGCCGTCTTGAAGGCGTTGCCGGTACCGGCACAGTTGACCAGGATGCGCTCCTGGCCGATGGCTTCGCGCGATTTCGCGAAGGCGGCATCGACATCGGCCTCGGAGGTGACGTTGGTGCGGCAGAACACGCCGCCCAGTTCTTTCGCCAGCGCCTCGCCCTGGTCCGGGTTGATATCGAACAGCGCCACCTTGACGCCGGCGGCAGCCAGGCGGCGGGCCGCCGCCGCGCCCAGACCGGACGCACCACCGGTGATCACGGCGGTGATGGAGGAATCGAGTTTCATGGGGTCGTCCTGAAAAAATGGCAGTGCAGGAGGGGCCTACACCTTAGCCCCGGTGCCAGACCGGCAGCATCGTCCGAATCGACGATCCGGCGCGCAGGCGTGAGGGCACAAGCGCTGGCCGCCTGCCGGTGCACCGACGGCGGGTCGCGCTCACCGGCCCGTCCAGCGCGGCGGGCGCTTTTCATTGAAGGCGGCCATGCCTTCGCGCGCATCCTCTGTCAGGGCCAGTGTGCCGATCTGGGTTTCGGTGTAGGCAATGGCCTGCTCGAACGACATCGCCTCGATCGCCCGCATGGCCGCCTTGCCGCGGCGTATGGCCGTGGGTGACTTGTCCACCACGCGCGCCAACAGCCAGTCCACTTTGGCATCGAGCTCGGCCGCCGGCACCACGTAATTGACCAGTCCGTGTTCACGCGCGACATCGGCGTCGAACGGCTCGCCGGTGATGCACCATTCGCGCAGCACCCGCGGCGGCACCAGCCGCTGCATCAGGCTAAGCACCTGCATCGGAAACACGCCCACCCTGACCTCGGGCAGGCCGAAGCGCGCGTGATCGGCCGTCACCGCCATGTCGGCCATGCAAAGCAAGCCCATGCCGCCGGCCATGCAGACGCCGTTGATTCGCGCGATGCTGGGGAGTGTCGAATTCGCGGCCAGCCGCAACAGGTCGGCATACGCCGTGGTGGGTTGGGCGTAATCGAAGGCGAAGCCCGCGCCCGGCTGCAGATCGGCCCCGGCGCAGAATGCCTTTTCGCCGCTGCCGGTGAGCACGATGGCGCGTACCTGTGGATCGGCGTGGGCATTGGCATAGCCCGCCCGGATGCCGTCGATCACCGCCTGGTTGAGCGCATTGCGCTTGTCCGGGCGATTGAGCGTGATCCAGTAGGCCGCTCCCCGCCGTTCCAACAAGACCCATGGCTGTTCTGTCATTTCATGTCTCCTGTCGTATCGGTCGGCGGCTCATCGCTGCGCAATGGCCGACCATCGTTGTATAGGCATGGGAGCGGATCGACCGTGAAATCGCTTTCGGTCACCGCCTTCCGGGTCAGCCCCGCCTGAATGCCTCAGAGGCTGTGAAAAATTCGACCGCCGTAGCGAGGGCGTCGCCGGGCGTTCGTGACAAGGTGCGTTGTGGGCAAATCCGGGGAGTTTGGTGAACCAAATGACCTGGATTTGCCCGCAGCGCGCCGCCGGCACGAGCGTCCGGCGGCGGTCGCAGTAGGTGGGCGATTTTTTCACAGCCTCTCAGGGCGCTGGCTCAGAAGGCGGGGACGCGGGCTCGATTTCCGCGAGCACCCGCGTGGCCGCCACCTGATCGCCCTCGGCAACGCTCACGGCGAGCACCTTGCCGGCCACCGGCGTCTGATGCACGTGCTCCATCTTCATGGCCTCCAGCACGAGAATGGGCTGGCCGGCCTGCACGATGTCGCCCTCGCTGACCAGCACGCTCACCACCCGTCCGTTCATCGAGGCGCGGATCTTGCCATCCCCCCCGGTGCCTTCCCCACGGCTGGCGGCGGCATGAGTATGATCCTCCACACGATAGGCTTGCCCGCGATAACGCAACAGCAGCAGGTGGCGGTCGCGCACGAACGCGGCGCGCTCGCCGAGGCCGTCGCCGACGAAGCGCACCTGGGTGCCCTCGATCTGCATCGTTTGCAAGGTGAAAATGCGTTCGGCCAGCATGATCTGGAATTGGCCGTCCTCGCACTTGTTCACCGCGAGCGTGCATCGTTCGGCGCCGATGCCGAGATGGAACACCACCGAACCGCGCGCGGCGATCCGGCTGACGCCGTGATCGCCGCCATGCTCATCGGTGGCATACAGCAGCATTGCCGCCAGCGCACTGGCGCGGGCGCGATTTTCCGGATCATCTCCCCATAGCGCGGCACCGTGCTCGGCGACGAAAGCCGTGGTGGCCTCGCCGGCAATGAAGGCCGGCTGGCACAGGCACTGGATGAGAAACGCCTGGTTGGTTTCCACACCCAGCGCAACGGCATCTTCCAACCCTGCAAGCAGCTTGCGCCGCGCCGCTTCGCGATCGCTGCCGCTGCCGACCAGCTTGGCGATCATGGAGTCGTAGAACGGCGGAATCTCGGCACCCGATTCCAGCGCGTGCTCGACCCGGATCGACTCGGGCATCTGCCACAGCAGCATTCGACCGCTCTGCGGCATGAAAGATTGCGCCGGGCTTTCCGCACACAGGCGCACTTCGATGGCGTGTCCGCACAGGTCGACATCGTGCTGCTGCAGCGCCAGCGGTTCGCCGGCCGCGATGCGCAGCTGCAGCTCCACCAGATCCAGGCCGGTGACCGCCTCGGTCACCGGGTGCTCCACCTGCAATCGGGTGTTCATTTCCATGAAGTAGAACTGGCCCTGCCCGTCCAACAGAAACTCCAGCGTGCCGGCGCCTTCGTAGCGGATCGCCTTGACCGCGGCGACCGCGGTGGCGCCCATCCGCTCGCGCAGCTCCGCGCTGACGGCCGGCGAGGGCGCCTCCTCCACGACTTTTTGGTGCCGGCGCTGGATCGAGCAGTCGCGCTCGCCCAGATGGATCGCATGCCCGTACCGATCGGCCATGATCTGGATTTCGATATGGCGTGGCGCCACGATCGCCCGCTCCAGGATCACTTCGGGATCGCCGAAGGCGCTTTGTGCCTCTGAGCGCGCGCGGCGCAGTGCCTCGGGGAAATCCACCGCCTGCTGCACCAGCCGCATGCCGCGCCCGCCTCCGCCGGCGGTGGCCTTGATCATTACCGGGAAGCCGATCCGCGCGGCCTCCTGGATCATCCTGGCCTCGCTTTGGTCTTCGCCATGGTAGCCGGGTACGCAGGGCACGCCGGCGTCCATCATCAACTGTTTGGCGCCGGCCTTGTGGCCCATGGCGACGATGGCCTCGGCCGACGGGCCGATGAACACGATGCCGGCCTTCTGGCAAGTGCGGGCGATCGCGGCGTTCTCGGCCAGGAAGCCGTAGCCCGGGTGAATCGCATCGGCCCCGCTGAGCTTCGCCGCTGCGATGATCGCCTCGATGCGCAGATAAGACTGGGCCGGCAATGCCTCGCCAATGCATACCGCCTGGTCAGCCGCCGATACATGGCGCGCCAGCCGGTCGGCGGTGGAATACACCGCCACCGTCCGATAACCCATGGCTCGGGCAGTGCGCATGACCCGCAGGGCGATTTCACCCCGATTGGCGATGAGGATCTTGCTGAAGGGCGTGGCTTGGATCATGAAGATTGCGTTCCGTGAAGGAAATCCGGGCTGCGCGAGCGCTCTGCCGCCGGGGCGGCGGCAACGTGGTGACGATCGAATGCGGCGCCGCGCAACCTCAGGGCCGCGCCACCGAGAACTGCATCGGCTGCGGATGGCTGGCGTCGGCTTCGCGACACACCGAAAACACCAGGGCGAGCACCGCGCGGGTATCGCGCGGGTCGATCACACCATCGTCGAGCAACCTGGCGCTGGTGGCGAACACGTCCATCTGGCTCTCGAAGGTGCGCACGATCTGCTGCTCCAGCGCATCGAGCTTCTGCCGGTCCACCTCGCCACCCTTGCGGAGCATCGCCGCTGCGGTGACCATGCTCATGGTCTTGGCGGCCTGCTCGCCCCCCATCACCGCCGTCTTGGCGTTCGGCCATGAGAAGCAGAAACGCGGATGGAAGCCGCGCCCGCACATGCCATAGTTGCCAGCGCCGAAGGAGGCTCCGCAGTACAGCGTGACCTGCGGCACGGTGGCGTTGGTTACCGCCTGGATCATCTTGGCGCCGTGCTTGATGATGCCGCCCTGCTCGTAGTCGCGCCCAACCATGAAACCGGTGGTGTTGTTCAGGTACAACAGGGGGATGCGCGCCTGGCAGCAGGCCTGGATGAAATGCGTGGCCTTGGTGGCGCCGGCCGGGTCGATCGGCCCGTTGTTGGTGATGATGCCGATGGGCATGCCCTCGAGGGCGGCATGGCCGCAGACCGTGGCCGGACCGTAGTTGGCGCTGAACTCGAGAAAGGCGGAATCGTCGACGATCCGCGCGATGATTTCCTTCATGTCGACCGGACGCTTGTGGTCCATCGGCATGATACCCAGCAGTTCCTCGGCATCGTAGCGTGGCGCGCGCACGGCGCGCACCGGATCCTGCACACGGTGACGGTTCCAGTCCAGGCTGCTGATGATCTCGCGCACCAGCCGCAGGGCATCACGGTCATCCTCGGCCAGGTAATCGCCCAGGCCCGAGATGCTGGTGTGCATCTCCGCGCCGCCGAGTTCCTCTTCGGTAGCGACCTCACCCGTGGCGGCCTTGAGCAAGGGTGGCCCTGCCAGGAACGCGCGCGATCGCCCGCGCACCATGATGATGTAGTCCGACAAGCCGGTCTGGTAGGCGCCGCCGGCGGTAGAGGAGCCATGTGTCACCGTGATCACCGGCAACCCGGCGGCGGACAGCCTCGCCAGATTGCGGAACATGCTGCCGCCGTAGATGAACTGCTCGACCTGATACTTCAGCAGATTGGCGCCGGCACTCTCCACCAGCTGCACGAACGGCAGCTTGTTCTCCAGCGCCAGCTCCTGGATGCGCAGCTGCTTGTCCAGCCCCATCGCCTGCATCGCGCCGGCTTCGATGCCCGAATCCGAGGCACTGAGCATGACCCGCACGCCGCAGATGTAGCCGATGCCCGCGATGATGCCGCCGCCGGGCACGCTCTTGTCCGGATCGCTGGTATCCATGCCGTAGCCGGCCAGGGTCGACAGCTCCAGGAATGGCGCGCCCGGATCGAGCACCAACGCGATGCGCTCGCGCGGCAGCAGCTGGCCGCGTTTCTCGAAGCGCGCGCGCGAGGCCGCCGAGGCGTCACGGGTGCGCGCCTCCAGCTTCCGTACCCGGCCCAGCAGCGCCAGCATGCCCTCGCGATTGGAACGATAGGGCTCCGCGCCCGTGGACATTCTCGATTCGATGACAGTCATATGGCCAGCTTGGCAGATATCCCGTTCAAGGCGTCGGGGGCGCAACGGCATGTACCCTCACCACCCAGCATGAGTGCACTGTATCGGCGCCCCGCCATGGGTGTCTTGTGCCAAGTGGCTGTACCGACGGACGCGATGCCGCCTCGCCTGTTCATACAGGCGACGCACCCGGGATGCCTCGCACCAGAGGCCACGGATAACCGGCGACGCGTTACCCGCCGGGCGCGGACAATGGCCCGCTACTGATGCCCTGTTCGGCCGCGGCATGACGCTGACGTTCCAGTGCCTTGACATAGCCAGGACGCTGCGCGAGCCGTTCCCAGTAGGCAGTCACCGCGGGGGGAAACCGCCCGGAAAGCCCGGTCATGTGGGCCAGCATCAGTGCATAACCGACCGAGATGTCGGCAACGGTGAAACGACCGGCGCACAGGTAATCGCTGCCTGCGACCAGCCCATCGATGGCTCGTAGCCGGGCAAGGAACCATTGCCCGTAGTCTTCCACCACCTGGGGCAGACGGCGCTCCGGTGGTTCGAACCGGCCATAACGCAGCACCAGGGTTTGGGGAAAGGTCAGTGTCGCCTCGCCGAAATGCAGCCAATTGAGGTATGGGCCGTAGGCCGGGTCGGATGCCGGCACGTCGAGATCGGTAGGACCATAGCGGCTGGCAAGGTACTGGCAAATCGCCGCCGATTCGGTCATCAGCATCTCGCCGTCGAAAAACGCGGGTATCGTGCCGAGCGGGTTGATCTGCAGGAAACTCTTGTCACGCACGCGCGGCGGAAACGGCAGCATCGTGAGTTCGCAAGTCAGGCCCATCTCCTCCATGGCCCACAGGGGGCGAAAGGAACGGGCATTCTCGCAGTGATACAGCTTGAGCATCGTATGGACTCCGTGATCTGGCTTCTAGGACGCTGAATGCGCATGGCGGTCATCATCACCGGAGGCATTGATGCCAAGCAGCTGGCGTGCCGCCTTCACCACGAGATCGGTGCGCTCCATGGGCACGAAGTGGGTGGTTCCCACTACCGACTCGATGCGCGCCTGCGGCAGCAGTCGATGGAGCAGGCGCCGCGATGACATCGGAAAGGTGGAGTTGCTTTCACCGCCCAGCGCGATGATCGGACAGCGTACCTTGCGCACCGCCGGCCAGGGATGGTGTTCGGTCGCCGCGAACGAGGTGCTCTCCCACTCCGGCGTGCAGACGAGACGGACGCCGACGTCGTCTTCCATGAAGGCATGGGCGACATAGGCCTCCACCCATGCCGCCGGCCAGGTGGCGAAAGCACCGCGCCCCAGGTAGCGCTGCAAGGCCTCCTGACGCGTGGAAAACTGATTGCGCCGCCGCGCCGCACCCGCAGCATAGACGGTCCTGTGCGCCCGCCGAAGGTGCTTGGCCAGGGCCATTTTCAGACCTTCCCAGCGCCCTATCAGCACGGGTTCGACCAGCAGCAGACCATGCACCTTGTGCGGAAAGCGCGATGCCGCCATCAGGCTCACCGTGGCGCCCACGGAATGCCCGGCGAGCCACAGCGGTTCTTCGCTGGCTTGCAGCAGGTCGCACAGGTCGTCGTAATAGGTCGACCAGCCATGGAAACTGCCCAGCGGGGCGATGCTGCGGCCATGACCGCGCATGTCCCAGGCGCTGACGTTGGCGAACTGCGCCAGTTCGTCCAGCAGCGGGGTATAGGTGCGTGCATGAAAACCGGTGGCGTGCGCCCAGTGCAGCGCCGGGCGACCTGGAAGCTGCGGCCAGCGCCAAACCGCCAGGGTGACGTCGTCACGCGTGTGCAGTCGCTGCGGATCGCCGAGTGGTCCGCTGCTGGGGACAGCGGGTGGGACGGGCCGCGTGCCGGCGGGCAATAGGGGCTGAATCATCAGGCGATGCGGCTTCCATCAGGGTGGGGCGGCCTTGTGCCGAGGGGGCCATGGCCTCGGCGGGATTGACCCGAAGCGTACATTTTCTTCCAATCGACGCCCTGCATCCTTCGTCCGAAGCGACGATTTCGCGCCAATGAGCTCTGGCACGCACGCCGATTCGTCCGAAGCGACGAAGGCAAGTCGACCTTGCCGCTGCAAAATGTCGCCCATGGCCACGCCCCGGACATGTGGTATCGCAAGGAGTCTGCCGCATCTATGATCCTGCATTCGCCGTCGATGATTGAGCGCTATACCCGGCAGGGCTACTGGGGCAATCGCACGCTGCTGGATCGCTTCGCCGCCTCATGCGCCGCGCACCCACAGCGGCCGGCGGTGGTCGATCCGCTCGACCGTGACCAGCTGCTCGGAACGCCCCCGCGCAGCCTGCACTACGCCGAACTGCAGGCCGCCGTCGACGCAGTCGCCGGCGCACTGCAGCGCCGCGGTCTGCGCCAGGACGATATCGTCATCGCGCAGCTTCCCAATGTGTGGGAGCTGGCGATGCTCTACCTGGCGGTGGCCAAGGCCGGAGGCATCCTGTCGCCTCTGCCGATGCAGTGGCGCAGCCACGATGTCGGTTATGTCGCCGGACTGGCCGAGGCGCGTTTCTACATCGGCACGGAAGGGTTCAAGGGTTTCGACTACCTGGGCATGGCCCACGAGCTGGGCATCGAGCAGGTGATCTCGCTGCACGAGCTGGACGCGATGGCGCAAACGCCCGGCGCCGCGCCGGTCGATGTGCGGGTCGATGCCAACGACGTCTTCACCCTCTGCTGGACCTCGGGGACCGAGGCCGAGCCCAAGGGCTGCCCGATGACCCACAACGTCTGGCAGTTCATGGGCTCCCGGCTGGTGCATCTGTGCGGCCTGCAGGATGGCTGTCGCCAGCTTTGCGTGGCGCCGCTGGTCAACATGACCGGGGTCGGCGTCAACTTCATTCCCTGGCTGCTGACCGCCGGCACCCTGGTGCTGCACCATCCACTGAATGCCGAAGTCCTGCTGCGCCAGCTGACCGGGGAGAGTATCGCCTTCACCATCCTCGTGCCGGCGATACTCAACACCATCGTCAAGCTGCCCAACGTGGATCAGCTGGACTTGTCCAGCGTGCGCACCATCACCACCGGCTCGGCGCCACCGTCGGCCTGGAGCCTGCAGGAGTTCAAGCGACGCTGGGACATCGAGATCGTCAATATCTGGGGCCAGAACGAAGGCAGCCATCTGGTCGCCGGTCCCGATGACGTCCCCGAGCTGGAAAAACGCGTCGATCACTTTCCCTTCTGGGGCTTGCCCGGTCGCCACTGGCCTTCGGGCATGGAGGATGGCCTGAGCCTGAAGCTGCTCGATGACACTGACAACGAGCTGCGCGCGCCAGGAGCCATCGGCGAGCTGTGCTTCCGCGCGCCCAGCCTGTTTCCCGGCTATTTCAAGCGGCCCGACATCACTGCACGTTCGTTCACGCAGGACGGATACTTCCGCACGGGCGACCTGTTCATATTGCACGATGCCAGCTCGCTGGGTTTCTACGACCGCAAGAAGGACATGGTGATCCGTGGCGGTTTCAATATCTCCAGCGCCGAGGTCGAAAACGCGGTCCAGGGGCATCCGAAGGTCGCCGATGCCGCCGTCATACCGGTGCCCGACGAGATCATGGGCGAGCGCGTGTGCGTTTGCGTGGTGCTGCGCGACGCCAGCGTCACGCTCACCCTGGAGGAACTGGTCGACTGGCTCAAGCAGGACGGCATGAGCCTGTACAAGCTGCCGGAACGGCTGCGGATCGTGAGCGAAATCCCGCGCAATCCAGTCGGCAAGATCCTCAAGACGAAGCTGCGGGCATAGCCACACGGGACATAGCCGCACGACTGCCACACACCGTGGCATGCCGGTGCGTGCCGCCTCGCCGAACGCCCCTATTCCGGCACCACGCCCCACCGGCGTGCTTCCTCCGGCGGCACCGCGATGGGCATGTCCAGCAGCATCTGCCCGTAGGTCTTGCCTTGCGGGTCCAGATGCAGCGACACCACGCCGCCGCCGTCCAGCGTGGCATGCAGCAGGAAGTTCATCGCATGGATGCCAGGCAAATCGAAACGCTCGACGATCCCTTGCGTGAGGTGGGCGAAGTACCGTTTCACCACATCGGCGGTCAACGCGGCGCGCAGCACCGGTAGATATTCCGCGCGGCGGGCGATCACCCCGATATTGGCCTGGTCGCCCTTGTCGCCACTGCGGGCCACCGCCAGCCGCCACAGCGGCACCTGCATGGCATCGGCTGAGGCAGGTGTGGCCAGCGCCGGCTGGCCGGAACGATCCGCCACGCTGCCCGGCACGCCGCCGCGCCCCTTGGTGACAATATGCGTGGCGGCGACAGGCTGTCCATCCACGCGCACGTCCACCGTGACCTGATCTTTGTCCAGCAGGAACGAATACAGGCGCACCAGCGGGGTCGGCCGGGGGCGGCCGGGGGACAGCGCGGTCAGCCCGGGCGACATCGACAACGCCGAACCGACGAATTCCTTGGAAAACAGCTCCACGCCTTCGCGACGCGCGTGGTGCACCCCCAGGCGCAGCACCACCTCGCGATTCTGCAAGGCGCGCGGCGCGGCATGCGGACCGTAAAGCGATTCGCTGCCGACGACCTGCAGGGCGGTTTTGCGGTAATCGCCCAGGTGCAGCTGTTCGAGCATGCCTCGCGTCTTGCCCAGGATCGCCTCGCCCTGCCGCTGCGCACGCTGCACCGCCTGCCGCCCGGCGACCACGAAGGTGCCGATGCATCCGTAGCCATCGGCGTAGGTCGCGCTGACCTTGTAGCTCGCCGAGGGTTCGCGTCCGCGCGCGCCCGTCACGCGCACCCGATCCGCGCCGACCGCCTGCATGGCGACGTGGCTGAAATCGCAGCTCACATCCGGCAGCAGATAGGCCGCCGGGTCGCCGATCTCGTACACCATCTGCTCGCCGACGCTGAGCGGGGAGACGAGGCCGCCGGTACCGGCCGGTTTGGTCATCACGAAGCTGCCATCGGCACGGACCTCGGCAATCGGATAACCGGTGTTCTCCCACCCTGTTTCGGTGGCCTCCCAGTCGGTGAAATTGCCGCCGGTGGCCTGCGCACCGCACTCGAGCAGATGGCCCACGAGCCCCGCGGCGGCCAGCCGGTCGTAGTCGTCGGGTTTCCATCCGAACTCGTGGATCAGCGGACCGGCGGCCAGCGCACTGTCCACGCAGCGCCCGGTGACCACGATGTCGGCGCCCGCCTCCAGCGCGGCGGCAATCGGGAATGCACCGAGATAGGCGTTGGCGCTCATCAGCCGTTCGGGCAGGGGCTCGCCGGTGGTCATCTCGCGGATGTCGCGCCGGCGCAACTCATCGGTGCACGGCAGCAGGTTGTCGCCCTCCACCGTACCGATCTTCAAGGGAACGCCGGCCTCCCGCGCCAGCTGCTCCAGCGCCCGGCGGCAGGCACCAAGGTTGACACCGCCGGCATTGGCGATGACCTTGATGCGTCGCCGCGAGATTTCGCCGAGCAGTGGCTTCATCACGCGCGAAATGAAGTCGGTGGCGTATCCCTGCTCGGGGTCGGCGGCTTGCGCCTTGGCCAGGATCGACATGGTGATCTCGGCAAGATAATCGAGTATCAGGTAATCGACATGGCCCGACTGCACCAGCTGGAATGGCGCCGCCGCCGAATCGCCCCAGTAGCCCGAGGCGCCGCCGATTCTCACTACCTTGTCCGTCATGGAGCCGTCACCTTTTGGGATGTTTTTCTTTGCGCAAGCCGGGGAAACGTCAGAGGCCGAGCTGGCGCGCGGCCAGGTCGCGCATGATTTCCTCGGCGCCGCCGCCGATGGCATTGACACGCACCTCGCGGTAGATGCGTTCGGATTTGCTGCCGCGGATGTAACCGGCCCCGCCCAGCGTCTGCACCGCCTCGCGAGCGCAGAACTCCATCGTCAGCGTGGCCTGGTTCTTCAGCAGGCAGGTATCGGCCACCGGGTTGTCGCCGTGCTCGACGCGCCAGGCGAGGTTTTCGAGATAGGCTTGGGTGGCGTGGATGCGCATGGCCATGTCGGCCAGCTTGTGGCGTACCACCTGGTGCTCGATCAGCGGCCGGCCGAAGGTCCTGCGTTCGCGCGCATATGCCGCCACCTCATCGAAGCACGCCTGCGAAAAACCATTGCAGCCGGCGGCCAGGAACAGCCGCTCGTGGTTGAAGTTCTGCATGATCAATTGCGAGCCGCCATTTTCCTTGCCCAGCAGGTTTTCCACCGGCACGCGGCATTCGTCAAAGTACAGCGTAGCCGTGTCCGAACACCACCAGCCCATCTTCCGATCCAGCGCGGTTCGCGTGAACCCCGGACGATCGCGTTCGATCAGCAACAACGAAATGCCTTTGTGGCCACGCTCGCCGGTGCGCACCGCGACGGTGTAGTAATCGGCGCGCATGCCGGAAGTGATGAATGTCTTGGAGCCGTTGACGATGTAATGGTCGCCCTCGCGCCGGGCGGTGGTGCGCAACGCCGCCACGTCGGAGCCGCCGCCGGGTTCTGTGATCGCCAGCGCGCTGATCTTTTCGCCGGCAAGGATCCCCGGCAAGACGCGTGCCTTCAGTTCCGGGCTGCCGTTGCGCGCGATCGGCGGGGTGCCGATGGTGTGGCTGAGCAGGCTGGCCGGCAGCCCGCCAACGCCAGGGCGAGCCAGTTCCTGCGCGCCGATGATCAGGTAGAACAGATCGGCCTCGATGCCGCCGTAGGCTTCCGGATAACCCATCGGAATCAGGCCGATCTCGGCCGCCTTCCGGTACAGTTCGCGGGGAAAGCTTCCCGCCTCGTCCCAGTCGGCCGCGAAAGGCTCGACCTCGCTGGCCACCCAGCGCCGCAGGCTGTCGCGGTAGGCCTCGTGTTCGGCAGTGTAATAGGGGCTGCGTACAGTGCTCATGATCCATGCTCCAGAAATAAGGCCGACGGGAATGATGAGAGGCATTGGCCGCAGGCGCCCGCTTCGGCGCGCCCGGCAGCTCCACCGTCAGCTGATGGGTGGCTTGTCGGTGCCGATCAGGCTCCGGCGCAACTCGCGCTTGAGCACCTTGCCGGTGGCTGTGCGCGGCAGCGCGGGCACTTCGACCACCTGCTTGG
The DNA here is from genome assembly GCF_049445995.1 of Dyella sp. KRB-257. NCBI lineage: Bacteria > Pseudomonadati > Pseudomonadota > Gammaproteobacteria > Lysobacterales > Rhodanobacteraceae > Dyella > Dyella sp. KRB-257. The sequence goes on from NZ_JBMSDZ010000010.1 coordinate 89,338, forward strand.
GCACCTTGAAATGGGCCAGTTTGCCTTCGCAGAAGCGGCGTACCTCATCCAGCGCGAGGTGCATGCCCTCCTTGGGTGCCACCACCAGCAGCGGCACTTCGCCCCACTGGGCGTCCGGCACCCCGATTACCGCGGCCTCGCGCACCGCCGGATGACGGTAGAGCACCTGCTCGACTTCGGTGGGGTAGACGTTTTCGCCGCCGGAAATCAGCATGTCCTTGATGCGGTCGACGATGTAGAAGAATCCTTCCTCATCCTGACGGGCCAGATCGCCACTGTGAAACCAGCCGCCCCGGAAAGCCTCCTCCGTGGCCTCGGAACGGTTCCAATAGCCGATGAAAAGGTTCGGCCCGCGCAGGACCAGCTCGCCGGTTTCGCCCGGGGCGACGTCCTGGTCGTCCGCATCCACGATGCGCATCTGCATGTGCGTCAGCGGTTTACCCACCGAGCCGTTCTTGCGCAGGGTGTCCTGACTGCTCAGGAAACAGGCATTGGGCGCAGTCTCGGTCATCCCGAACCCCTCCAGGAAACGCAGGCCGCGCTCCTGGAAGAACTCGATCACGGTGATTGGACACGGGGCCCCGCCGGACATCAGCACGCGCAGCGACGACAGGTCATAGCGGTCGATGTCCGGCAACTGACTGATCGCCAGCCACATGGCCGGCACCAGGAACAACGTGGTCACACGCTCGCGCTCGACCAGGCGCAAGGTCTCGGCGGGGTCAAAATGCGGATGCATCACCACCTTGGCGCCCTTGTACAGGGCGGGCAACGTATGGATGTTGAGGCCGCCGATGTGGAACAGCGGCGCCACCGTGAGCACCACGTCATCAGTGACCAGTGCGCTTTCGCTGAGCAGCAGGTTGAAGGCGTTCCAGGTGGTGTTGCCATGGGTCAATACCGCACCCTTGGGGCGCCCGGTCGTGCCGGAGGTGTACATCATCAGATGCGGATCATCCTGCGCCACGGGCGTGACCGATGTGAGCGCCTGGGCCGCCGCCAGCACGTCCTCGTAGTCCTCGTCAGCGGGCATGGGGTCGCCGGCGGCTGTCACATAAAGCGCGTGCTCCAGCGGAGTGTTGCGCCGGATCGGTGCCACCAGCGGGGAAAAGGTGGTGTGGTAGACCAGCACGCGCGCGCCGCAATCGTCGAGAATGAACTCCACCTCGGCGGGACTGAGGCGAAAGTTGATCGGCACGGCAATCGCACCGAGCTTGGCGCAGGCAAACAGCGTCTCGATGAACGCATTGCCATTGAACAGCAGCAGCGCCACGCGGTCGCCCTTGCGTACACCGCGCGCTGCCAGCACGCCAGCCATGCGACGACAGCGGTCACTCAACTGACCATAGTCCAGTCGGCGGTCACCGACGACCAATGCCTCGCGATGGGGATGATGCAGGGCGTGATAGTCCAGCCAGTCGCCGATGCCGCCGACGTAGTGGACGTTGCGTGCGTGCTCGCCTTGCGCGTGCTCGCCTTGCGTGAATGCAGCCATACCCGTCTCCGTAGTTTTTTCTGCCAGAGCCGGAGCTTCGATCCCGCGGTGGCGCGGGTTGCCGCGCTTCGCGCACCGCCATCTCCGCTGAGCCAGCCGGCGCCAGCTCCAGCGGCCTGGCCTGCGGCTGCCGGCGCGTGGTGTCACTCGCCGGATCCGCCTGGCCACACTCCTGCCTCTTCGCTGAGCTTAGCGAACCAGCGTGAAGAAGGTCTTGCGTGAACTGGCTGTCCCGCGCACGCTCAGAATGGCACCCCGCCGGTGCAAAGCAGGGTTTGACCGGTCACATAATTGGATTCGGGCGTGCATAGCAGGTACACCGAACCGGCCGCCTCGTCCGGCGTTCCGCCACGACCCAGCGGAATCGAGCGCTCCATCATGGCCAGCAAATCCGGGTTGACGCCGACCTTGATGTTGCGCCCTTCCACGTCGATGGCAGCCTCGCCGCCGGCCGGTGCTTCGGTCAGCCGGGTTCGGATCAGGCCGAAGGCGACGCAATTGACGTTGACCTTGTAACGCCCCCACTCCTTGGCCAGCGCCATGGTCAAACCCACCACGCCGGCTTTGGCGGCGGAATAGTTGGCCTGCCCGGCGTTGCCGCCCAGGCCGGCGATCGACGAGATGTTGACGACCTTGCGGTATACCTCGCGACCGGCGTCGGCCTCCTTCTTCGCGGCGGCGCGGATGAACTCCGAAGCAGCCCGAAGGATCTTGAACGGGGCCGTCAAATGCACGTCGAGAATCGCCTGCCACTGCTCGTCGGTCATTTTCTGGATGACGTTGTCCCAGGTGTAGCCGGCGTTATTGACGATGATGTCCAGGCCGCCGAAACCCTCGATGGCGGCCTTGACGAAGGTCTCGGCGAAGCCGTCGGCGGTGACGTTGCCGACACACATCATGGCCTGGCCGCCAGCGGCCTGGATGTCTTTCAACGTCTGTTCGGCCGGCGCCGGATCGAGATCGTTGATCACCACGCGGGCGCCTTCGGATGCGAGCTTCATCGCGATCGAGCGGCCAATGCCGCGGCCCGAGCCGGAAACGATGGCTACCTTGCCTTGAAGTTTGCTCATGGTGCCTCTCTTGGATCTTCTGGATGAATGGGATGAACGGATGGAGCGTTCGTGATGCCGCGGTGGCTGGCTCAGTCGAGTGCGATGATCGCCTCTCCCGTCAGGGTGATCTCGCCCGACGGCTTGGCGACGGATAGCTCGACGCGCACGCACGGTCGTCCCGCGTGCTCGAGCGCCTCCACCACCGTGCCGTGGCAACGCACCGAATCGCCGACGTGGGTGATCGCGGCGAAACGCACGCCATAGCTCAGCAGCTGGCGCTGCGGCACCCACTCGGTGAGCGTACGGGCCAGGTAGGCCATGGACAGCATGCCCTGCGCGAATACGTCGCCGGCACCGGCACGGCGGGCGAAATCGATATCAATGTGAATCGGGTTGTGGTCGCCCGAGGCGCCGGCGAACAAGGCCAGCGTGGTGCGACTGATCGGCGGCATTTCCAGCGTCGGCATGGTATCGCCGACCTTGATGCTGGTCTGCCTGGATGTGACATTGCTCATGACGGTTTCATCCCTGTCAGGCGTGGCGAACGACGAGGACCGAATGCAGGTCGGCTACGTGTTCGCCGAACTGGTTGGTCACCACCGTGTCATAGACAACGAATTCGAGCGCACCGCTCTTCTTGGCGTAGATGTCGCTGACCGTCGACTGCAGGGTCAGCGTATCGCCTGCGCAGATAGCGCGGTGGTATTCGAAACGCTGCTCGCCATGCAGGATCTTGCCCAGGTCGATCTGCAGCGTCTCGAGGAGTTTCATCATCGCGCCCGAATCCCCGTCGGCGGCGAAGACGAAGGTGGGTGGTGCCACGATGCCGCGATAGCCTGCCGCCTTCGCTGCCGCCTCGTCGAAATACATCGCGTCGGTCAGCCCGATGACGTTGGCGAAAAAGGCAATGCGGCCTTTTTCCACCTCCCATTGCGTGGCCGGCGGCGCGTAGCCGATGTGTTTCTGGTCGATCATGGGAACGTCTCCGGACTCACGTGGCCTGATAGAGCGTCACCACGCAGGCGCCGCCCAGGCCAAGGTTGTGCTGCAAGGCCACCCGCGCGCCAGGCACCTGGCGCGTGTCGGCCGTGCCACGCAACTGGTGAGTGAGTTCGTAGCATTGCGCCAGGCCGGTGGCGCCCAGCGGATGCCCCTTGGACAGCAGCCCGCCCGACGGGTTGGTCACCACCTTGCCGCCGTAGGTGTTGTCACCGTCGAGCACGAATTTTTCCGCGCCGCCTTCCGCGCAAAAGCCGAGCGCCTCGTAGGTAATCAGTTCGTTCTGGGCGAAGCAATCGTGCAGCTCGACCACATCCACGTCCTCCGGTCCGATGCCGGCATGCTCATAGACCTGGCGCGCCGCCTCGCGGGCCATGTCGTAACCGACCAGGCGCATCATGTCGTGCAACTCGAAGGTGCCGGGAAAGTCGGTGGTCATCGCCTGCGCCGTGATCTGCACCGTGGTGTCGATGGAATGCCTGCGCGCGAAGTCTTCGGAACACAGCACCGCGGCTGCCGCGCCGCAGGTGGGCGGACAGGCCATCAGACGGGTCATCACGCCTTCCCACAGCATGGGTGCGTTCATCACGTCCTCGACCGAGACCTCCTTGCGGAACAGCGCCAGCGGGTTGTTCAGCGCATGGCGGCTGGCCTTGGCACGGATAGCGGCGAAGGTTTCCAGCCGGGTCCCGTACTTGTCCATGTGGGCCTTGCCGGCCCCGCCGAAGTAGCGGATGGCCAGCGGAATCTCAGGATGCCCGACCAGCTCGTCGGTCACCCGGTCGAACTCCTCAAACGGGGTTGGCCGGTCATCGAACTGGGCCTTGATGGCCCCTGCAGCCATCTGCTCGAATCCAAGCGCCAGCACGCACTCGGCCGAACCGCCGACGATGGCCTGGCGCGCCAGGAACAGCGCACTCGAACCGGTGGAACAGTTGTTGTTGACGTTGACGATCGGGATGCCGCTCATGCCCACCGGATACAGCGCGCGTTGCCCGCAGGTGGAGTCCCCGTAGACATAGCCGACGTAGGCCTGCTGGATCAGCGCGTAATCCAGGTGCGCATCGGCCAGCGCCTGCCGCGCGGCCTGCGCGCCCATCTGGTGATAAGGCGCGCTGGCGCCCGGCTTGCTGAAAGGGATCATGCCGACCCCCGCCACGATGACTTTCTGATTCATGAAATGCTCCTGGGAAATTCGGCCTGCCCACGCCGGGGCGGCGAGGCCGGGTGAAAAAGTTGGCATGCCGGTACCCGGTTGACCGTTGGCGAACGCATCGATCATGCACGACCACGGTCGTGCATGATCGATGGATACGGCCAAGACCGGAGCATGGCGACATGCCGACGATCGGCCATTTCCACTCAGCGCCCATGAAAGCTAGGCGCTGCGGACTTCGGCGGCAAAGTCGGCATCCACTGGCGCGGCAGCGGCCATGCGTGGATACAGCCGCCGCATCTCGGCCATCAGCATCTCCACTGGCACGTCCTGCCAGCTGCCGTGGTATCGCAGATACTCCATGTACTGCTGACCCGCGCTGTTGTAGCGGTGGAACAGCGCGTCGTGGCGGCCGTCGAATTCCAGCAGCGACACGTTCAGCCGGCGGCATAGCCGCGCGTCGAAGGTCGGCGTGACGCGAACCCAGCGATCCTCCAGGTACAACTCCGCAAAGCCGTGGTAGTAGAAAACATCGCTGTCCATCAGCTCGCGCAAGCGCACCGAGGTGAGGTGATTGCGCACGTCGGCAAGCCCGATGCGCGCCGGTACGCCCAGGTGCCGCGCGCTGGCCGCAAGCAGCGCCGCCTTGCCCACGCAATAACCACGGCCCGCCGCCAGGCAACTGCTCGCGCGGTAGCTTTCGCGATCGGTGAGATCGGCATATGGGGTATAGCGGATCGCGTCGCGCACCGCCACGTAAAGCGTGCGGGCGACATCGATCGGCGTTTGCGCGCCGCGTGCCGCATCCTCGGCAAAAGCGCGCACCTGCGGGTGCGCGGCGTCGATATATTCGGTGGGCGAGAGATACTCGCCAGGGGCCAGGTCCTGCGGTTTTGAAGTCATGGCGGGCACCCTTCGTCGTGTCTGTGGTGGTGGAAGCTAGTCCAGCTTGCCGCGTGGAACAAGCGGTGAAATAACGAAAACGGACGGCAGCCAGTTGGCGCAAGACAGCTTGCGGTCGCGAAGAAACAATGCAAGGTCGGCGCCGCACCGTGCCTATCGTCCAGACACCCTTCGGTGTGCAGACAGGAGAGCCTTCAGGATGTCATCCGAATCCCGTTCACCCGAAGCCGCTGCCACGTCTTCCCCCGCCTTGGACCGCAACATGATCGAGCGTGTCTGCGCGGGTGACATCCTCATCCGTTCGGCGCAACGGTATGCCCAGCGACCGGCGATCATCGACGGCGATCGCGTCATCAGCTACCGCCAGCTTGATGACCGGGCCAACCGGCTCGGGCAGGCCCTGCTCGCGCTCGGACTGACGTCGCAGGACGTGGTGGCGGTGATGGCCCGCAACATCCCCGAGTTGCTGATCACCTATTTCGCCTGCGCCAAGGCAGGGCTCATTTGCGCCCCGCTGAACCTGGCACTGAATGGCGAAGACATCACCTATTGCCTGAGTGACTCGCGCGCGCGCGTTCTCATCGTGGACAGTGCCCTGGTCACCGCGGCCCAGGCGCTTCCCGCGCAGCTGCCCGATCTGCGCCATGTCTATTGGATCGGCAGCGACGCGCACATGGAGGTGGCCAAGTCCGCAGGCACATTCGATGCGCTGGTCGCCAGTGGCACCATCGAGGAGCTTCAGGTACCGGTGCATGATCGCGATGCCGTGCAACTGCTTTACACCAGCGGCACGACGGCCTCGCCCAAGGGCGTGCTGACCAGCCATCTGGCGGTCACCATCACCGCCCTGTCGACGGCCCTGGTGCAGAAATTCACGCCCGAATCGAACCTGCTGTGCATCCTGCCGCTTTTTCATTGTGCCCAGCTCAATGCCGCCACCTTGCCGGCCTTGATGACCGGTGCTTGCGTGGTGCTGACCCAGGGCTTCGATGCGGGGAAGGTGGGAGAGCTGATCGAGCAACACCGAATCAGCATGGTGTTCATGTTGCCGATGATGTACGGCGCGCTGCTGGCCGAACCGAGCACGGCCAAACGTGACTTCAGCTGCGTGACGCGCGCCATGTACGCGATGGCGCCGATGTCGCAGGAGCGGCTGGAGGCCGTGCATGCCTTGTTGCCCCATGCCGACGTGGTGCTGGGCTCCGGCCAGACCGAGTTCACCCCGCCAACCTGCTTCCAGCTGCCCGAGCAGCAGTGGGACAAGGCCGCCTCATGGGGGGTGGCTACGCCGATGACGCGCATCGCGATCATGGACGATGACGGCAATCTGCTGCCGCCCGGTGAAACCGGCGAGATCGTCTACCGCGGCCCGCAGGTGATGAATGGTTATCTCAACCTGCCCGCGCCGACCGCCGAGAGCTTCCGGCACGGCTGGTTCCACAGCGGCGACATCGCCTGGATGGACGAGGAAGGCGTGGTGTGGTTCTGCGACCGCAAGAAGGACATGATCAAGACCGGCGGCGAGAACGTGGCCTCGATCGAGGTCGAGCGCTGCCTGCTGGCGCACCCGGATGTCGTCGATGCGGCGGTGGTCGGCGTGCCGCACGAGCACTGGGGCGAAGCCGTGGTCGCTGCGGTCGTGCTGGTCGCCGATGCCCTGGCCGATGAGGCGGCGCTGATCGAACACTGCCGGCAGCGGCTGTCCAGCTTCAAGGTACCCAAGACGGTGCATGTGCTACCCGAATTTCCACGCACCGGCACTGGCAAGATCCAGAAACACATCTTGCGGGAAAAGCTGCACAAACCCTGATCGATGGCACCGGGCTGCGCGGAAAAGATCCGCTCTACATCCACTTCACTCAAGACTACAGCACCGGAGAATCCACGGATGCAGTTCACTGCCGAACACGACAACCTGTCCGCCTCGGTCAAGAAATTCGTCGCCGAGCAGATCAATCCCTTCGTCGATGAATGGGAGAACGCGGGCATCTTTCCCGCCCACGAACTGTTCCGGAAAATGGCCGCACAGGGTTTTCTCGGTATCGCCAAGCCGGAGCGTTTTGGCGGCATGGGCCTGGACTGGAGCTACAACCTGGTGTTCTGCGAGGCACTGGGCGAAGTCAATGGTGGCTCCATTCCGATGGCGGTGGGCGTGCAGACCGACATGGCCACCCCGGCGCTGGCGCGATTCGGCTCCGATGCGCTGCGCGAGGAGTTTCTCAAGCCGGCCATCGCCGGCGAGTACGTCGCCTGCATCGGCGTGTCCGAACCCGGCGCCGGCTCCGACGTGGCGTCGCTGCGCACCACCGCGCGCAAGGATGGCGACGACTACGTCATCAACGGCGGCAAGATGTGGATCACCAACGGCACCCAGGCCGACTTCATGTGCATGCTGGCCAACACCAGCGAAGGACCGGCGCACCGCAACAAATCGCTGATCATCGTGCCGATGAAAAGCAAGGGCGTGACCATCGCCCGCAAACTCGACAAACTCGGCATGCGCGCGTCGGACACGGCGCAGATCTTCTTCGAAGATGTGCGGGTGCCGCAGCGCTACCGCATCGGCGATGAGGGCCACGGCTTCACCTACCAGATGCAGCAGTTCCAGGAGGAGCGCCTGTGGGCGGCGGCGGCCGCGCTGCGTTCGATGGAGCGGGCGATCGAGAACGTGATCGACTACACGCGCCAGCGCATCGTGTTCGGCAAGCCGCTGCTGGACAACCAGACGGTGCACTTCCGCCTGGCCGAGCTGCAAACGGAAATCGAGTCGCTGCGTGCGCTGGTCTATCGCGCGGTGGAGCGGCATGTGCAGGGCATCGATGTCACGCGGCTGGCGTCCATGGCCAAGCTCAAGGCCGGGCGCCTGTCGCGCGAGGTCGCCGACAGCTGCCTGCAATACTACGGCGGCATGGGCTTCATGAACGAAACCCCGATCAGCCGCCTGTACCGCGATTGCCGTCTCACCTCCATCGGCGGCGGGGCGGACGAGGTGATGCTCGGCATCCTGGCCAAATTCATGGGTACCCTGCCCCGCACGCGCTGAACGGGTCGCCATGTATCGTCACCGCCAAACCGCCCAGCAAATGAAGAGGATAAAACCATGAGCAACGATCGACTGGCCATCCACATGATGGGACGCCAGACCCTGGGCGACCTGTTGTGGCGCAGCACCTGCCGGGTGCCGGACAAGACCGCCATCATCTACGGCGATACGCGGCTGAGCTATGCCCAACTGGACGAGCTGGCCAATCGCACCGCGCATGCGCTTGCCGAGCGCGGTATCGGCAAGGGCGAGCGGGTCGCGTTGCTCTCGCACAACCACTACTTGTTCGTCGTGCTGCATTTTGCGCTGGCGCGCCTGGGCGCGATCCTGGTTCCCGTCAACTTCATGCTCACCGGTGAAGATGTCGCCTACATCGTCGACCACTCCGGCGCGACCGGCCTGATCGTGGAGGATGCGCTGTTGCCGGTGGCCGAGGCGGCGCTGGCACTGGCGCACCATCCGGTCGGCCTGCGGGGGGTGATACCGGAACTGGGACTGGCCTTGCCAGCCGGATGGGAATCGGTGGAAGACTGGACCCGACATCCGTCCACGCAGATGCCTCAGGTGGAGATTGCCGATGACGATCCGCTGCAGATCCTCTACACCAGTGGCACCGAATCCAGGCCCAAGGGTGCGACGCTGTCCAGCCGCAACCTGATTGCGCAATACGCCAGTTGCATCATCGACGGCGAAATGTCGGGCAGGGACACCGAGGTCCATGCGCTGCCGCTGTTCCACTGCGCCCAACTGCATGGGCTGCTGGTGCCGGCGCTGTCGCTGGGCGCCACCAACATCATCCTGTCCAACCCCGAACCGGCGCGCCTGCTGGCCACGGTCGAGGCCGAACGCGTGAGCAAACTGTTCTGCCCGCCGACGGTGTGGATCTCGCTGCTCCGGCATCCCGACTTCGACCGGCGCGACCTGAGCTGTCTGACCAAGGGCTACTACGGCGCCTCGATCATGCCCGGCGAGGTCATCAAGGAACTGCTCCGGCGATTGCCGCAGATCAGGCTGTTCAATTTCTACGGGCAGACCGAAATGTGTCCGGTCGCCACGCTGCTGCGCCCGGAGGACCAACTGCGCAAACTCGGCTCGGCCGGACGCGCGGTGCTGCACGTGGAAACCCGCGTAGTGGATGACGACGGCCAGCCGCTGCCGCCGGGACAGATCGGCGAGATCGTCCATCGTGGCCCCCATGTGATGCTGGGCTACTGGAATGACCCGGAAAAAACCGCCGAGGCCTTTCGCCACGGCTGGTTCCACAGCGGCGATCTGGGCGTGCTGGATGACGAGGGTTACCTCACCGTGGTCGACCGGAAGAAGGACATGATCAAGACCGGCGGCGAGAACGTGGCCAGCCGCGAGGTGGAGGAGGTGATTTACCAGCACGCTGCGGTGGCCGAGGTGGCGGTGATCGGCGTGCCCCATCCGCATTGGATCGAGCAGGTTACCGCCGTGGTGGTCCTGCGCACGGGCGAAGCATTGCCTCCCGACGAGTTGCTGGCGTTCTGCCGCGAGCGGCTGGCCCACTTCAAGGCGCCCAAGGAAATCGTCTTCGTCGATGCGATGCCCAAAAATGCCGCCGGCAAGCTGCTCAAGCGGGAACTTCGCACGCTGCTGGCGGATCGCACGCGGTAATCACGCTGGTGGCGCACCGGCACTACGGAACGGATGACGCTGGCCGGCGTGCCGCCGAGCGACTGTCGCACGCCGGTCAGCTTGACACGAACCTGCTCCGGCGTGCGGATCCGGGCGCGCATGAACGGAAAAGTAAAATCGATGGAAGCTTCATTCTGGAAATCGGTATGGACCAAGCGCGCCCTGGGTTTTCACCTGCCGTTTGTCCATCCCATCCTCAAGCGGTCGCTGCCACTGTTCGACCTCGCGCCGGATGCCCGGCTGTTTCTGCCGTTGTGTGGAAAAACACTGGACATCGCGTATCTGCTGTCGCTTGCCGGGTTTCACGTCACCGGCATCGAACTCAGCGAGATCGCCATCGGTGAACTGTTCGAGCAGCTGAACCTCGAACCCCTTGTGTCGACATGGCATGGCGGTCGCCTCTGGCGCAGTGGCAGGCTGAGCGTGTTCGAAGGCGACTTCTTCGAACTGACACCGGAGGAACTCGGTCCGGTAGCGCTGACCTACGACCGTGCCGCGCTGGTGGCACTGCCGGCCGATCTGCGTGCGCGTTATGCACAGCGACTCGTCCAGTTGACCGACACGGCGGAACAATTGTTGATCAGTTTCGAATACGACCAGTCGCGCATGCCCGGCCCGCCGTTCGCGGTAACCGGGGCTGAACTCGAACGACTGTATGGGCCGCACTATCGCCCCCAGGAGCTGTCGCGCAAGGACGTGATCGCGAACCAGCCCGCCTTTCTGGAACGCGGGCTGCAGCATTTCGAGGAAGTCGCCTGGCGGATGATTCCACGATAAGGGCCGCCTCGTCGTGACAGACCGCATCGTGTTTCGTCGGAATGGACGATTGCCACGGCTCTCCGACGTCCCAAAAGATAGTGATGGTTCGAGCACACGGTCAGCAAGCGCTTCGTCACCCGCCCTGCGTGGCATGAGCGTCGGGTGCATCGATCGAAAAAGGATGACACACCATGAATCTCGACTTCAGCCCGCAGGAACTCCAGTTCCGCGAGGAAGTTCGCCAGTGGATGCGCGAAAACGCGCCGCCGGATCCCGCCGGCGTCAAACTCGGGATACCCCTGGACAAAGCCACCCAGATGGCGTGGGAGCAGCGCCTGGCATCCAAGGGCTGGCTGGCCTATACCTGGCCCAAGGAATACGGTGGTCCCGGCTGGACCGTCACCCAACGCCACATTTTCGAGGAGGAACGTGCCGCCGCCGGCGCGCCCAATTCAGGCCCGTTCGGTCTGGCCATGCTGGGGCCGGTGCTGATGGCCTTCGGCAACGAACGGCAGCAGCAGCGTTACCTTCCGCGCATCGCCGCGGGCACTGAGTTGTGGTGCCAGGGTTATTCCGAACCCGGCGCCGGCTCGGACTTGGCCAGCCTGAAAACCCAGGCGCGCCGCGATGGCGATCACTACGTCGTCAATGGCCAGAAAATCTGGACCACCCAGGCCCACTGGGCCGACTGGATGTTCTGCCTGGTGCGCACCCACCCGGACGTACCCAGACAACAAGGCATCTCGTTCCTCCTGATCGACATGCGCAGCCCCGGTATCGAGATCCGGCCGATCATCACCATCGACGGTCACCATCATCTCAACGAAGTATTTCTCACCGATGTCAGGGTGCCGGTGGAAAACCTGGTCGGCCAGGAAGGCCAGGGCTGGACGATCGCCAAGTATCTGCTCACCTTCGAGCGCACCACGATCGCCGGCGTGGCCGATTCGAAATACGAGATCGGACGGCTCAAGGCGGTGGCCGTCCGGCATCGTGTCGATGGCCATGCCCTCATCGACGAACCGGGCGTAAGCGAACGCATCGCCGAGCTGGAAATCGACCTGCTGGCGCTCGAATACACCAACCTGCGTGCGCTGGACCGGCTGGCCCGGGGCAAGGCACCCGGCGCCGAGTCCTCCGGCCTGAAGATCCGCGGCACCGAACTGCAGCAGGCGATTTCCGAGGCGATGGTGGATCTGGGCGGTCAAGACGCCCTGCCCTGGCTGAGCACCGAGCCGGCCGGCGACCCGGCTTTCGACAGCGCCACGGTGCGCTACAACTTCCTGCGTGCCAGCTCGATCTACGGCGGCAGCAACGAAATCCAGAAAAACGTGATCGCCAAGCAACTTCTTGGCGGCGGACACTGAGGAAAATCCGCATGGACTTCTCCCTCAGCGACGAACAGCGGATGATCCGCGACAGCGTCGAGCGATTCATCGAGAAAAACCACGATTTCAAACAGTACCTCGCGACTGTTGCGCAACCGGGTCAGATCGATACCGGGACATGGGCGCAATTTGCCGAGTCCGGCTGGCTGGGGTTGCCATTGCCGGAGCACGCTGGCGGCTTCGGCGGCACCGCCATCGAAACGATGCTGATCATGGAGGGCTTTGGCGCCGGCTTGGTCACCGAACCGTTCATCCCCACCGTGGTGCTCGGCGGCCGACTGGTGGCGAACAGCGGCAACGCCGCCCAACGGGCGCGCGTGCTGGAACCGCTCATCGACGGCAAGCTGCAGCTGGCGGTGGCGATGTACGAGCACGGCGCCCGTTACCGCCTGAGCCACTGCGCCACGCGCGCCAAGCCCAGTGGCAGCGGCGGCTACCGCCTCAACGGCGAGAAGACCATGGTGCTCAATGCGCCCAATGCCGACCTGCTGGTGGTGGTCGCGCGCACCGCCGGTACGCTGCAGGATGAAGCCGGGCTCAGTATGTTCCTGGTCGATCCCAAGACCGCCGGTGTGTCGCTGCGATCCTGCGCGGTGCTGGGCGGCGGCGTGGCTGCCGAAGTGCGGCTGGAAGGTGTGGAGGTATCGGCCGACGCGCTGCTGGGTGAAGCCGGTCAAGCGTTCGCGGGGCTGGAGCAGGCCCTGGATCATGCGACCGTGGCGACTTGTGCCGAGGCATTGGGTGCGATGCAGGCATTGTTCAAGCGCACCGTGGATTACAGCAAAGTGCGCAAGCAGTTCGGCGCCCCGATCGGCAGCTTCCAGGTGCTCCAGCACCGCATGGTGGATATGTTCAACGACCTGGAGCAGTCGCGTTCGATGGTCTACATGGCCTCGGTTCGCGTCGAGAGCAAGGTGCCCGACGAGCGTCGCCGCGCCGCGTCGGCGGCCAAGGCCTATCTCGGCAAGACCTCGCGCTTCATCGCGCAGCAGGCGGTGCAGATCCACGGCGGCATCGGCATGACCGAGGAGCTGGATGTCGGCCATTACTTTCGCCGCCTCACCGCCTTTGGAAATCTCTATGGCGACCGCGCCCATCATTTGCGCCGGTTTGCCGGTTTGCCGGCGGCGAACGCCGATGCGACCTGAGCACCGTACCGTACGCGATGGTCGGCGTACCGGGAGGGTTGTGCCTTGACACAAACCAGAAACTCCTCCGGCGGCCGGCACCACAGCGAGCGCGAGCGCATGCTGTTGATGACGCCGGATCGGGTGTTTTATCGAGGCTTGCTGGGCACGCCGTCGCTGCGCAATTTCGGCTCGATCACGCTGTACGCGTCGATGGGCTGCCCGTTCGGCCTGAGCCTGGATGGTCAACGTTGGGAGCAGCATGAACTGGCGGTGGTGCCGCCGCACACCGCGCATCGCATCGTCACGCAAGATCCGCTGATCGGCTCGATCATGATCGAGCCGGAAAGCGTCGATCCGGCTCGGCTCCCGGCGGTGTTGCGTCCATCATCCCGTACCGACATGGCCTCGCTCGAACGCATCCGTGCGGCTTACGCCTATCTGCAGACCTTTGACGGCGGCCGGCCGCTGGACACGCGCGATTCGGATCGGTTGTTCTGGGGTCAAACATTGGCTGCGCGCAACCTGGATCACCGTGTTGCGGCCACCATCGAGAGAATCGCGCGCGACCCTGCCGGTCACCACAGTGGGGAAGTCTGTGCCGATGAGGCCGGCTTGTCGTTTTCGCGTTTCCTGCACCTTTTCAAGCAGGAAACGGGCGTCGCCTTTCGCAAGTTTCAGGCGTGGAAGCGCGCTCGCTCGCTGCTCCATCACGTCAATCGGCGCAGTTCGCTGGTGGATATCGCGCTGGACGTGGGCTATCCGGACTCGACCCATTTCAGCCACGTCATCCGGCAGGTCTACGGCTTGCCACCGAGGGAAATTTTCGCCGGTTCGCGCCGGCTGGTGATTCTCCGCCAGGAACCGTCACCCGCCGATTTCTGCCGGCAGCGACGCCCTGTCGCTGCGTGATCTTCCATCGATTCCAGCCGGTCGTGTTCTGCGCGCCGCTGATCAAACATGCGCACAACGAGGAAACCTCCCGTGAACAAGCCCCTGGTAATCCTGGAAGTCCGCGAAGACGTGGCCTTGGTCTGCATCGACAATCCGCCAGTGAACGCATTGTCGCGCGGTGTGCGCGAGGGACTAGTCAAGGCGCTGCGCCAGGCGGCCGCCGACAGCCGGGTCAGTGCGGTCGTGCTGTACTGCGCCGGCCGCACTTTCGTCGCCGGCGCGGACATCGCGGAATTCGATTCCGGGCAACCGTCCACCGAGGACATCCATGAACTGTTCGGCCTGCTCGACGGCTACGCCCGACCGGTCGTGGCAGCGCTGCACGGCACCGCGCTGGGCGGCGGCCTGGAGCTGGCGCTGGTCAGCCACTTCCGGGTGGCCTCACGCTCGGCCAAGGTCGGCCTTCCCGAAGTGCACCTGGGACTGCTGCCGGGCGCCGGCGGCACCCAGCGCCTGCCGCGGCTTATAGGGGCCAAGGCCGCCCTGGAATTGATCCTGTCCGGCAAACAGGTGGCTGCCGATCAGGCTCTCGCACTGGGCATCGTCGATGAGGTGGTCGACGGTGACCTGCTGGACGCGGCGATCGTCTTCGCCCACCGGGTGATCGAGGAGCATCGCCCCCAGCGGCGGGCCAGCGCCTTGCCGGTGAATCCGGCCTCGGTGCCTGCTGGTCTGTTCGAACAGGCCCGGCAGACGCTGGCGCAGCAGCGCAGCGGCAATCCGGCACCCGTGCGTATCATCGCGTGTGTCGAAGCGGCCGTGACACAACCATTCACCCAGGGGCTGGCCACCGAGCAGCGCCTGTTCGGCGAATGCCTGCATTCGCCCGCGTCGGCGGCGTTGCGTCATCGCTTCTTTGCCGAACGCGAGGTGAGCAAGATCCCTGGACTCTCCGGCAACCTGACGCCGCGATCGATCAGCCGTGTGGGCGTGGTGGGCGCCGGTACCATGGGCGGCGGCATCGCCATGAACTTCGCCAACATCGGCATGCCCGTGGTCATCGTCGAGACGACCCAGGCCGCGCTGGACCGCAGTCTGGGCATCGTGCGCAAGAACTACGAGGCAGCGGTCGCCAAGGGGCGCCTCAGCCCCGCGCAGCTTGATCAGCGCATGAGCCTGCTGCGTGGTGCGCTGGATTACCCCGAGCTGGCCGAGTGCGACCTGGTCATCGAGGCGGTGTTCGAGGACCTGGCCCTGAAAAAACAGGTCTGTGCCCGACTGGGACAGGTTTGCCGGCCGGGCGCGATCATCGCCAGCAACACCTCATCGCTGGACGTGGATGCGCTGGCCCAAGCCAGCGGGCGACCCGCCGATGTGCTGGGCATGCATTTCTTCAGCCCGGCGCATGTGATGCGGCTGCTGGAGGTGGTGCGCGGCGCGCACACCGGCACGGACGTGCTGTCCACGGTGGTGAAGCTGGCCCGCACCATCGGCAAGGTGCCAGTGGTGTCCGGGGTGTGCTACGGCTTCATCGGCAATCGCATGGCGGAGTGTTACCTGCGTGAAGCCGAGCAGCTGCTGCTGGAAGGCGCGACAGCGCAACAGGTGGATGCGGCGGTGGAATCACTGGGACTGCCGATGGGGCCGTTCCGCATGCTCGATCTGGCCGGCGTGGATGTGGTCGCCAAGGTCGTGATCGAGCGCGGCAAGAGCGGCCAGCTGCTGGCGGGTCCGACCTACCGGGCGGTGGCGCTGAAGCTGATGGAACTGGGCCGGTACGGGCAGAAGACCGGCAGCGGGTTTTACCGTTACGAGGGTCGCACGCCACTGCCCGATCCAGCCATCGAGCAGATCTGCGCGGCGCTGGCCGCCCGCCATGGCATAATCCGCCGCCACGACATCGCCGAGCAGGAGATCATCGAGCGGTGTTTTTATCCGCTGATCAACGAGGGCGCCAAGGTTCTGGAAGAAGGCATCGCCTATCGCCCGGGTGACATCGACGTGGTATGGATCAACGGCTACAGTTTCCCCGACTATCTCGGCGGCCCGATGTTCTGGGCCGATCAGCTGGGCCTCTCCACCATTGCCGCGCGCATGGATCACTATGCCGCCCAACTGGGCAACGAACATGGTTATTGGAGCCAGGCCGCACTGCTGAAACGCCTGGCTGCGGCCGGCCGGGGCTTCGCCAGTCTCACCGAGAGCGAACTGGGGGGCGCGACCGGATGAGCGGCCGGCCAAAGACGCCGGTATACGCCCGCGCCGGGGCCGGACCGGGAACGCCGGTGAAATTGCAGCACTTTCAAGGCAGCGCAGGCATCCGCCTGGCAGCGGATGTCGGTGGCGATCCGACCCGCCCCACCGTGGTGCTGCTGCATGGTGGCGGCCAGACCCGGCACTCCTGGAACAAGCTGGCACGGCATCTGGTACAGCTCGGTTACCACGCCGTGTCGCTGGATCTTCGCGGCCATGGCGACAGCGACTGGGCACCGCAGGGTGACTATAGCGTCGATGCCTTTGTCGCCGACCTGCATGCCGTGCTGGGCCAGCTGCAGCGTCCACCGGTGTTGATCGGCGCGTCACTGGGCGGCATCACCTCGTTGCTGGCGGTGGGCGAGTGCGAGCGAACGATCGCGCGCGGGCTGGTGCTGGTGGACGTAGTGCCGCGCATGGAGGAAGCCGGCCTGCGGCGGATACACGCCTTCATGCGCGCCAACCTGGACGGCTTCGACACCCTCGACGAAGTGGCAGCCGCCGTCACGGCCTATCTGCCACAACGCCCCCGGGCGCCCAATCCCCAAGGCCTGCGCAAGAATGTCCGACAAGCCGGGAACGGAAGGTTTTACTGGCACTGGGATCCGGCGCTGATCCACAGTGACCGTCGTCCCGATGGAACCCGGGCGGCTCAGCGGTTGCGCCGCGCCGCACGCGCCATCACGCTGCCCACCATGCTGGTGCGCGGCAAGCTGAGCGACGTGGTCAGCCAGAAGGGGGTGGATGATTTGCTGGCGCTGATCTGTGGCGCACGAGCAATCGAAGTCGACGGGGCCGGCCACATGGTGGCTGGCGATCAAAACGATCCGTTCAATGACGCGGTGGAACAATTCCTGGTCGAACTTGGCGAGCCGGCGGCAGCACGCCAGCCGTAGCTGGCGCAGCAGCGTTGATAGCTGCCGGAAGCAAGGCTTGCAGCGTGGTCCCGAAAGGACGTGCTTGTGCGACGCACTCACCGCACACCTGTCGCACCAAAACATGCACTGAACAGATCAACCGATCTCCGCGCTTTGTTCACTTCACTGCGACTTCGGGTTCCGAATAGTGCGCCCGCGCATCGCACATCATTCATCGTCGACCGAGATCTCAACGTGCATGCGGGCATCGTCGTCGGCCAGTTGCAGCGTCGATTGGGTCGGTATGACCTGTTTCGCAAGTACCAGGTCAAGGTTCGGCAATTCGTGACGTCCTCCGCCATCACGGACGGCTGGGGCGTGGTTCACACGGCATAACAGGAGCACACCGCGATGTCGGGTTATTTCGAATGCAGTCAAAGAGTACGTCGAGCGCTACAAGGCGGAGGTCGGCGCCGACGGGCTGCTCGATCCTCACGCCGTCGCCGAGTGGGCGTACCGCAACGGCTTGCACAAGCCCAACCTGACCACGGTCATCGACGCGATCGCCAGCGACATTGCGCAAGCGTTCCGCGAAGAATACCGCGTGGATCGTCACGGCCGACGCTATCGCGCCAAACACGCGGCGCTGGAAAAGCGCGGCACCAAGTCGATCTCCCTGTGGGCCGATATGGACGATCCCAACGCGCCCCATACCCACTTTCAGAAATCGTTCGCGCAGCGACGCCATCAGATCGTCGATGACTGCGTGCAGCTCAAGACCGACGTTGACGTCTACAACGACAAGCGCAACGCCGCCCAGCCGATCCAGGTTCCGCTCGATTTCACCCTCGACGTGGCTGAGCTGCAGCAGGTGCTGCGCAAGGTCGCCTGACTTCGTAACCATCAAAAAAGGCTTCCTCCGCGCACGCACTACCCATCAGTGCGGCATGCGGGACATGTCAGGCGAGTCTAGCGCGCTAGCACGAGACGCCATCGTGACGATGATCAAGCGTGACGTCTTGCACGCACTCGTGCTGCAGGCATTCGACACCCCCGCATCGATGTCACCGCGGCGCAGATGTTACGCGGCGCCGACCGGCCAACCCGCGCCCTGTATGGCGGCCTTGGCCGCATCGGTCGCGGGGAGGTCCGTGCGCCAGCGCGAGGCATCCAGTCGTTGTCCGCTGATACTGTCCGACGCGTCGGAAACGAGCCAAAGCAGTGGTGGCACGATAATGTCCGGGTCGAGCAGCTGTGCGCGAACCTGTTCGGGCACCGAGGCGGGGATCATGCCGGTGGCGGTGGCGCCGCCGGGCAGCAGGGCATTGACCGTGATGCCCGTGCCGGCCAGGTCCTGCGCCCAGATCAGGGTTTCCGATTCCAGCGCGGCCTTGGACGGGCCGTAGGGCGAGAAGCCACGCCGACGCATGGTCTCGTGGTTCATCGAGATATTCACGATGCGGCCCCGGCCGGCCTGCAGCATCGTGGGCGCGGCCGCGCGCGCCATCAGGAACGGGCCGTTGACGTTGGTGTCGATCACCATCTGCCACACCTCCGGGGCCACTTCCCAGAAGCGCGCCGGTTCGCTCAGAAACCGCTCGCTGACGTACTTCATGCCGCGGCCGGCGTTGTTGACCAGGATATCCAGCCGGCCGAAGTGCTCCAGCGCCGTGGCCACCACGCGCGCGCAATCGGCGGCGCGAGTGACGTCGGCCACCAGTGGCAACACACGACCGTCGCCCGCCTCGCGCGCCACGGCGTCGAGCTCGGCCGACTCCCGCGAGGCGGTGGCCACGACGTGCGCTCCCGCGCGGGCCAGCCCGAGGGTCATCGCCCGGCCCAGTCCGCGCCCGCCACCGGTGACAATCGCCACCCGCGAGGTCAGCGACGGCGGAAGCGGTGAGAGATCGTCTGTCATGTCGAATCCTTAGTTCTTGTGAATGGCTCGAGGTCCTGCGCCTGCCGGCGAAGACGTCCCGTGGGAGAGCTGCGAGAGCTGCGGCGCGTCAGCAGGCGCCACCACCGGTAGGCGGGCTGGATGGGCGGGCGAGGTGGCCGGTTTTCACCCACAGTTGGCAGCCGTCGCGTCCGGCGTGCGCATCGAGCGCAGCACCCGGTGGCAGCCGTAGCCACGACAGCCGGCCGAAGTGCTCGTTACTTTCGTGGAACATCCCGTCGACCACGAGGATTTCGCCGCCGCCGGGCAGTACCGGCCACCGCACGCGGGTGTGCGGTCCCCAATGTTCCAGCCGGACCTCCTCGCAGGCGTCACGGAACAGCGGCTTGACCGCGACACCGGCTCGCAACTCCTCTGGCGTGAACTCCAGCGCAGAGGGATGCAGGCGCAGGGAAATGCGGTCGAGCGGGTCGAATTGCCAGAGCTTGACGAAGATCGTGCAGCCGCTCGCCGAGCCCGGCGCATGGCGGCTTTGCGGTGGGTTGCGCACGTAGCTTCCGGCCGGAAAGTCGCCGGTTTCATCCTGGAACACACCGTCGAGCACCAAGAACTCCTCGCCACCGCCATGGGTATGCGGCGAAAAGTGGCTGTTGGGCGCGTAGCGGACGATGGAGGTCGCGCGCGCGACCTCCCCGCCGATCCGGTCCAGCATGCGCCGATCGATACCTGCCACGGGTGAAGGAACCCAATCCAGGGTCGCGGCGTGGACTGCGACGCGCTGTGAAAAATCCGCATTCAGCTGCATGTCGGCTCCAGTGCAGTCGGTGTGCTCAGACGGCTGCTGCGCTGGCGCGCGCGGCCACGCGGGCACGCCAGGCTTCGAGATGGCTGAGCCCGGCGGGCGTCTCGATCTTGGCGAAGCCGGCAAAGTTGAGCCCCGCGAACGCGGTGATGTCGGCCATGGAAAAGGCGTCCCCGGCCAGGTAGGGGCGCTCGGCCAGCACGCTGTCCAGATAACGCATGCCGGCAATCGCCCGCTCGCGGCGCATTTCGCCCCATTCCTTGTTCTGGTAGCTCTCCAGATCCGGGCCCAGCCCTGGCGTGGCGTGGTGAAAGTAGTCGGTAGCCGCATCAAGCAGGCCGGCCTCAGCGCGGCGCTGCATCATGTGGATGATGGCGCGCTCGCGCGCCGTGTTGCCCGTCAGCGTGGGATTGCCATCGAGGTGGTCGAGGTACTCGGTGATCGCCGTGCACTCGGAGATCATGGTGCCGTCGTCGAGCTCCAGTGCCGGAACGGTACCCGAAGGGTTTCTAGCCAGGAACGCGGGTTGCCGGTGTTCGCCGCCAGGCACGTCGACACCGACAAACGTGATCCGATCCATCATCCCCTTCTCCGCCAGTGCCATACGCACGCGCGCAGGATTGGGAAAGCCTTTGATGTCATAAATCTTCATGGTTTGCTTCCTTGGGTGGTGTGGAAAAGCGCGGCACGCCGTCAAGCGCAGGCGCGGAGTATTTTCGGAACGGCTGCCTGCTGCGTGGGCGCATGACCCATCACGGAGGCGGCATCCAGACGCAGGACAGACGTTTGCAATCGGTCACAAAATCATCTTCGGGTTGTCGCGGTCGAGCCGGGTGAACTCCAGCATCCAGTGCGGATACAGTCGCGGCGGGGTGCTGACGGCATCAAGTGCGGCGACTTCCTCGGCCGAGAGCTGCCATTCGACGGTCTGGAGGTTGTCCTGCAACTGCTCGGGCTTGGTGGCGCCGATGATCACCGAGCTGACCGGCGACTTGCACAGCAGATAGTTGAGCGAGACCTGCGCCGCACTCACGCCGCGGGCCTTGGCGATGCGCTGCACCTCGTCCAGGATGGCGTAGGCCTTGCCCTCGTCGAGCTGGATGAAGTTGTGATCCTCCTTGCTGCGCCGGGCGTCCTGCGGGCCCTTGGCGCCGCGCGGGTATTTGCCGGTGAGAAAACCCGCACCCAGCGGCGACCACGGCGTGATGCCCAGCCCCTGGTCCTGGCACAGCGGGGCCAGTTCGATCTCCACGTCGCGCGATACCAGCGAGTAGTGCGCCTGCAGCGAGACGAACTTCTCCCAGTGGTGCTTTTCGGAAATCGACAACGCCTTCATCAGTTGCCACGCGAAGTAGTTCGAGCAGCCCAGGTAGCGGATCTTGCCCGAATGCACCAGATCGTTCAGCGCCGAGAGCGTTTCCTCCAGCGGCGTCATGAAGTCGAAGCTGTGCACGATGTAGAGATCGAGATAGTCGGTGCCCAGGCGCCTGAGGCTGTTCTCGCAGCTCTGTATGATGTGGCGCCGGCTCAGGCCCACGTCGTTGATCTCCGGGCTCATACGCCCGCGTACCTTGGTGGCCAGCACCACCTTGTCGCGCTTGCCCTTGAGCGTCTTGCCGAGGATTTCCTCGGACTGGCCGTAGGAATAGACATCGGCACTGTCGAAGAAATTGATGCCGGCATCGAGGGCAGTATCGACCAGATGCTGGGCCGCTGGCTGGTCAAGCCCGCCGATTTTCTCCCAGTAGCCCTGCTTGCCGAAGCTCATGGTGCCGAAGCACAGCTCGGAGACGAGCAGACCGGATTTGCCAAGGGGACGGTAATGCATGATGCGGTACTCCTGTTGAGCTAACGAGAGATAAAGCGAGAACCGTTGCTCCGCGCTCAAGGGCGCCGTCATCCGACGATGGCGGCTTAATCTCAAAAAATGGGGGCTGCGGCTCCGCATCTCAAGCGGGCCCAGTAGGCTGCTGGATGCGGTTTAAGGCCCGCCACGATGCCTTGGCCAATTTACTGCAAAAGCGACCATGCCAAGGCTTCCTTCATCACTTGGAATTCGTGCGCTCCTGCTGTGCAAACAGGTTCGCACGGTTTTCGAAGGCCTGAAGAACTCGGGTCGCCGTCGCGATGTCTTCCCGAGGGATGTCTTCGAGCAGGGTGCAACGAAGCGCTTTGAGTGCCGACTCCATCACTTGCGCCAATCGACACCCTTCCGGGAGGAGGTGGACTGCTCGGATGCGTCGGTTTCCCACGACCTCACGCCGCTCCAGCAAGTTCGCTCTCTGCGCTTGATCAAGCGTCCGCAGGAGCGCTGCTGGATGGACGCCGATGCGGTCGGCCAACACGTGCTGCGGCACCCCATCGCCCATACGCGAGACCAGCAAGACGGGCGTCGCCAGCGAGATCGACAGACCAGACGCCGTCAACACCGAACCGGCTACCGAGTGCCAAGCCTTCTTGGTCGGCTGGAGCGCGGCGGTGAATGCGTAGAACGCATCGTGCTTAAGGGGCATGGATCACTCAATCCCGGTTGGCCTTCGTCCGCCCAGATGGTAACGGCGGGCATCACCCGTGCAAAATCAATGTTTGCCTTGACAACTATGTATTAGACAGTAAAAATCAGAACGACTCCAGCCGCAATCCGGGTACGTTCAATGATTGGCTCAAGCAATTTTGGCAGTTGCCTTGGGGGCGGAGCCGCCGTGACCGCGGGCCTCGACGGGATCGGCGCAGGGTGTCCTCTATGTGTCTAGTCCCGACTGATCCCTTGGATTCCTGACGTGCCATGACGAACGGCCAGTTTCGCCCGACCAGCCTGGTGGTCGCCACGCTGGGGCTTTCGCTGGCCACCTTCATGCAGGTGCTGGATACCACCATCGCCAACGTGTCGTTGCCCACCATCGCCGGCAACCTGGGCGTCAGTTCGAGCCAGAGCACATGGGTGATCACTTCCTTTGCCGTCAGTCTGGCGATCTCATTGCCATTGACGGGATTCCTCACCCGTCGCTTCGGTCAGGTGAGGCTGTTTGTCTGGTGCACGTTGCTGTTCGTATTGGCGTCCTTCATGTGCGGCGTCTCTCGCAGCATGGGCATGCTGATCCTTTTCCGAACCATCCAGGGCGCGGTGGCCGGGCCCATGTACCCCATCACGCAAAGCCTGATGATCGGCATCTATCCACCGCAAAAGCGCGGCATGGCGCTGGCACTGCTTTCGATGGTGGCTATGGTGGCGCCGATCACCGGTCCCATCCTCGGCGGCTGGATCACCGAGAATTATTCGTGGCCCTGGATCTTCTTCATCAACGTGCCGATCGGCATGCTGGCCAGCATGGTGGTAGCCAATCAAATGAAGGGTTACCCCGCACCGAACGAGCGGCCGAAGATGGACTATGTCGGTCTCATCACGCTGGTCATCGGCGTGGGCGCCCTGCAGATCATGCTGGACAAGGGCAACGACGAGGACTGGTTCAACTCGCCGTTCGTCATCGTCACCTGCATTGTTGCCGTGATCAGTCTGGCGATCTTTTTGATCTGGGAACTGACCGACGGCGACCCCATCGTCGACTTGCGGCTGTTTCGTCACCATAACTTCAAGTTCGGCACGCTGGCGCTGGTGCTTTCCTTTTCGGCCTACTTCTCCATCAACCTGCTGCTGCCGCAGTGGTTACAGCGCAACCTGGGCTATACCGCGACATGGGCCGGTTTGGCGGCATCGCCGCTCGGTATAGCCCCGCTGCTGCTGACGTTCCTGGTGGGCCGCTATGCCATGCGCTTCGATTTGCGCCTGTTGGCGACCGTGGCCTTCGTGGTGATGGGGGCGACCTGCTTCCTGCGCTCCCGTTTCTATCTGGAGGTCGACTTCACGCACGTCGCCATGATGCAGTTCCTGATGGGGTTTGGCGTGGCGTTGTTCTTCATGCCGGTCACCGTGATCCTTTTATCGGATCTTGACCAGAACGAGATTGCCGCAGGCTCGGGGCTGGCGACCTTCCTGCGCACGCTGGGTGGCAGCTTCTCAGCCTCGCTCACCACCTTCCTATGGGATCGGCGTGCCGTCCTGCATCACGCCCAGCTGGCGGAAAGCATTAATCCCTATAACCCATTGGCCCTGTCGGCGATCGATCAACTGGGGCATGGCAATGCGCAGGCAGGCGCCGATGTCATCAACGGCATGATTACCCAGCAATCTTACCAGATCGGTTTCAACGAACTGTTCCATTCCCTCGGCTGGATTTTTCTGGGTCTGATGCCGGTGATCTGGCTGACAAAACCACCGTTTTCACCGAAAGCGAATGCGCTATCCGGCGGCCATTGAAGCAGAAAACTCTCGGATGGGTTCCACGTTTGATGCGAGGTATGAAGACTTCCATGCTCTCACTCGACTGCTTGCAATAACGGAGGAAAATCCATGAAGAACATTCTGGTTGGGTATGATGGCTCATTAACGGCACAACGCGCTTTTCTCTTCGCGCTTGAGCTGGCCCGCTGCTCGGGCGGTCACGTCAGGGTGGTGTCGGTGCTGCAGATCACGGGCGGTGGCGCGGACACCGCCGCGCTGATGATGGCCGATGTGGGGGCGCAACGCCTGGGCGACCTGATGGCGGAATTGAAGCAACTCGCGCCAGACGCCGACAAACTGATCGATCTTGAAATGATCCCCGGAAATCCCGGTGATGTGCTGCTTAGGCAGGTCAAGCAGTACGCGATTGATCACATCGTGATTGGACACACCGAGAGAGGAGCCCTTGCTCGTTGGCTGCTCGGTTCCGTGTCGACTGATGTATTCGCCCACACGCGCATACCAGTGACTGTCGTGCCATGAGGTTTGTGGACAGACCATGGCAGCGAAACCAACGGTTCAGTGCAGTCTTTGAACAAGAGATTTGCAGTCCTGAATCGCAGTTCTCATGCCTGCTCGGGCAACCGCTTGAAGCCTACCCGCCTGCTCTATCAAGCAACACCTGAAAAGACTGTTCCGTGCACTGTCTCACCCAGCCTCGATGGCATTTTCATAAGCATCCAACTAATGGTGAGCTGATCGAAGGAGTTACTTTATGCTCTCACCCCGTATCACACTTTGCGCTACCGCTGCGTTTGCTTGTCTGTTGCTTTCTGGCTCCGTCTTCGCGCAGACCCATCTGGAAGTCCAAGGTGGTCGCAGCTACATGGACAGCCATGGAACTAATTCATTTTTCATCGAGTCGGTCTTCCCTTCATTCCCGTTAGGTGAAACGCGGTTTACCTTGTCGCCCGATGTCTCGATCGGATACCTCAGAGGCCGCGACATTGGGCGCTATCGCACCATGAGCCCCGGCGTCACCAAGAATGTGTGGATCGGCGCCGCGGGTGCCCGTCTGCACTACGGCAGCGAGGGCGACTGGTACCGCCCACTGTTCTTCAGTTTTCAAGTAGCGGGTACGCGTGGACGGACTGAGGCCCTGAGCAGTGCCTATCAGTTTGTAAGCACACTCGGATGGCAATGGAAGCATTTCAGTCTGCAGATTCGTCACATCTCCAACGGCGGCCTACATGAGCCCAATCGCGGCGAAACCATGGGTCTGGTAGGTTTCGGCTTTGATCTTTAACGCTGTATCGATAACACAGAAATGCATCTATGCCATTTACCATTCTTGCCTTGTCGGGTGGCGGCTATCTCGGCCTGCATGAGGCCGTGTTGCTGAGGGAACTGGAGCGTGCCCTGCACAAGCCGATCGGTGAAGCCTTCGACCTGATCTGCGGATCATCGATCGGGGCCGTGGCAGCCATGGCGGTTGCTGCCGGCACGCCGGCACGCGATATCGAAGCGGGGTTTCTCGAACACGGCGCACGAATCTTTCCTGGTTCTCGGTGGCGCGCTATCCGCCCGCTCGCGTACGTGGCCAGCATTCGCTACATGTTTCGCTCTCGCTATCGCGGAGAAACCATAGCGGAGACAGTGAACGCGATCATTGGCGAGAAATTCACCTTGGGCATGGCAAGGACGCGCCTGGTCATACCTGTCATCAATGCGTCTACCGGTCGATTGGAGGTAATCAAGACGTCGCATAGTGCGCGCAATTGGTATTATGCGGACATGCTGATGTCCGAAGTTGCCATGGCGGCGACGGCCGCGCCGACCTACTTTCCGCTGGCCGATCTGCGCGGCCAGCTCTATGTGGATGCGGGGATTTTCGCCAACTCGCCCGGCATGTTCGGCTTGCACGAGGCCACCCATTATTGCCACGTACCAGCGTCGGATATTTACGTGCTGAGTCTGGGCACCAATGTCGCCAACCCTCGCAGGTTAGCACGCGAAAAGCGCAGTTTGGGCGCGCTGGGCTGGATCAAGAACGGACGCTTGTATGCAACGATGGCATCCGCCCAGCGCGAGCTGACGGACAATATCCTTCGACACATTCTCGATGATCGCTACCTTCGGATCGAAGGCACGCCGGATACGGCGGGCGATAGCTTGCTGCAATTTGACAATGCCTCGCTTGCCGCTTCCAAGCGACTCACAGAGCTGGCCGAGCGGGCTTGGAAAGATGCTTACGTGCGTCCGTCCATCAGGGGCCTAATTCAGATGCTGCGCGAACACGAAGTCGATAGCGCATGGCGGCACCCCATTCTTGGCGCAGCTGAACCAGAAACCGACCTGCCTGCATGAAAAAAGTGGATGGCAAGGCAACCGTGCGATCGGTGCGGCAGGGAGCGCGTGCGGGTCAGTTCGCCCGCAACGATGTTTTGCTGCGCATCAGTGCGATTGCTTGGTCAGCCGATTGTTACCCCGATTTTATCCAACGGGTGGCCGCTACGCTGCTTACCCTCGACGAAATCGTCGGGTGCGCAATCGGTCGACCAGACGCATATGGCCGATTTCATTTTGAAGCGGTGGCCGGCAGTGAAGCCTTTATCGGCTGTTTGCGAGCGGTTGAGCGTGGCGAGCATCCAGATATTCGCGCCGAGGCTCAGCGTCTCGGGGGCAGCATGGCGATGGGTCGTGCTTGGCAAAGCGGAGGAATCCAGCGCACGTTCAACTACGCTACCGATCCGGAGATGACCGTGTGGCGTGGGGTGGCGTTGGGTTTGGGCATTCGATCCAATGCGGCCATTCCCGTGCGTCTGCCTAAGGGCACCACTGAGAGTGTATTGACCCTTTACTCATCAGCCACGGGCGGCTTTTCCACCGCAAGTCAACATACGTTCCTGTTGCACTTGCAAAGCCTGCTGGGCCTCGCTTTGACACGGTTGCTGCCGAAAACTGAGGGCATCCAGGCAGCTCCGTTACTCCTACGTGACCATTGGCGCGCCAAACTAGCAACCGACGATCTGGTGATGCAATACCAGCCCGTAGTCGATCTTCGCATGGGCAAGGTGGTTGAGGTCGAGGCCTTAGCACGCATCCGCGAAGATGACCACCTGATACTGCCCATATGGTTCCTGCCAGCGCTCGGCTCGGACGACCTATTGTTCCTGTATCAACAGGGGCTAACCCAAGCACTTGCCGCGCGCCAACAGTGGGCCACGGATGGGCTTGCGCTGGGCATCGCTGTCAATCTCCCTTCGAGCGCGCTACTTGATCGGCGCTATGTGGACATTACCCGCGAGGTTCTTGAACAACACCCCTGTCCATCCGGGACGTTGGTTCTCGAACTCCTCGAATCGGAGTGGATGGACGAAACTATCGATGCTGAGAGTGGCCTGCTGGCGCTTAAGGCGTTAGGGATCCAATTGGCGGAGGACGATCTTGGCTCAGCCTACAGCTCGCTGAGCCGCTTGCGCCACCTCTCCTTTGATCGCATCAAGATCGATCAGACGCTGGTGGCCCAGATAGCGCGGCAGCCGCTGCGGACGCTGTACTTCATATACCAGCTGACCCGGCTCGGCCACGACCTCGGTGTCAAAGTGGTGGTCGAAGGACTGGAGACAGCGGGTCTGATCGAAGCAGCAACAATTCTTGGCGCTGATCTGGGGCAGGGCTTTGCGCTGGCGCGCCCGATGTCTGGTGCTCACGTAGCAGACTGGTGTGTAAGCTCACGTTTCGCGTGCGATCCCATGGTGCCCCGTACGGCCTTGGGCGCGTTATCAGGGTTCCTGTTGTGGGAAGATCGGCTGGGGATGTTTATGGACGATACCGCAATGATCGCAACACTTGTCCGCACGTCTTGTCGAGTCGATGCCTATCTCCATGCATCGGCTGCAAAGGGCACTCAGTTGGATCGGATCCATCGACTCCTGCATCAGATCGCAATTCGACAGGGCCCTGCCAGTGCGAGCTACACCAAAGCTCGCAATGCGTTCATCGAGTGCCTTGTCGAGGATTGGATCCGGATCGAGGAAAACGGCTGATCACATCGCGCTATCCAACCACTGCGCAGTGCATGGAGGCTTGCTGCTATCTATCCCATGACTTTCCTGGCAGCACTGAAAAGCGCTTTCCAATCTACTGAATCCGCCATCGTTCAGATTGGTCACAGGAATTTTTCTCAGTTGCGTCGATGGGTTTCTGTGGTGCTTTGCTCTGCGCGTAACTCGTGATTAGTGAGTTCATGCATTGCTCGATGCTCATGCGGGTGTGGCAGATCATAACTAATGAACCTGATGATGCCTTCTCAGTCACTTGAAACCTATCTGCAAGCGGCGCAGCGTGAAAATACCCAGCGCAGTTACGCATCTGCCGTACGCCATTTTGAAGTGACTTGGGGCGGATTGCTTCCAGCGACGACGGACACGGTTGCCCAGTATTTAGTGGCACATGCAACCGCCTTGTCGACCAATACACTTCGGCAACGACTCGCGGCGCTCTCACACTGGCATCAAGCGCACGGATTTTCCGATCCCACAGCCGCACCGATCGTGAAAAAGACGCTGAAGGGCATACAAGCGCTCCATCCAGTGCGAGAGAAACGCGCCGAACCCTTGCAGCTCACGGCGGTTGCCCATGTGGCCGCTTGGCTCGATACCGCCATCGCGGCCGCTGACCTGCGCGGAGACAGCGCCGAAGCACTTCGGTGCCGGCGCGATCGGGCAATGCTCCTCCTGGGATTCTGGCGTGGGTTTCGTGTCGACGAGCTGGTGGGTCTGCAGACCGAGCATATTGTGGTGGTGCCTGGGCAAGGGATGACGTGTTTCCTCGGGCGCAGCAAGACCGATCGACAACTCGCCGGTACGACCTATCGGGTGCCGGCGCTCAGTCGGTGGTGTCCCGTGACGGCCACGCTCGATTGGGTCAGTCATGCGGGCCTCACCACCGGCCCCCTTTTTCGCAGTGTTGCGCGTTGGGGCGCGCTCGGGACGGGCGCCTTGCACAGCAACAGCGTAGTGCCGTTGCTGCGCAGGTTGTTTACGCGGGCAGGACTGGCTTCGCCAGAGACATATAGCGGTCATTCGCTGCGCCGGGGCTTCGCGGGATGGGCCAACGCGAATGGCTGGGATGTGAAGGCATTGATGGAGTACGTTGGCTGGAAGGACGTGCATTCGGCCATGCGCTATATCGATGGAACCGATCCCTTCGCGCAAGCTCGGATCGAACGCGGGCTAGCCGACAAGATCACGTTGCACGTGGGGCACGATGACGGCTAACCCGCACCGCCTGGCGATCCTCACCGGCGAAGAAATCGACGACCTTTACGGCCTGCCACGTTTCACCGAAGACGAACGGTTGCTGTACTTCGACCTGAGCGCAGCCGAGCAAGCGGCAGTAGCAGCGCGTCGAGGTACGACTGGTTTGTATCTGGTGCTGCAGCTGGGTTATTTCAAAGCCAAACGACAGTTCTTCGACATCGAACCGGAAGCCGTGCGCGAGGATGTGAAGCACATCCTCGCGCGGCATTTCCCGGATATTCCCTGGAAGGCCATTCGGTCCCCCACCCAACCGACGCGTGTCGCACTGCAGAAGCTCGTTCTTCAACTACTCAATGTTCGCTCGTGGAACCGTTCCGCACGGGGAGCACTGGTTGAGCGCATCCAGCATATCGCCATGCGCTCGACTCAACCGCGCTACCTGCTGCGCGAAGCGCTCCATTACGTGGAACGAGAACGCCTCGTCACACCGGCGTACAGCACGTTCCAAGACATCATCGGTTTGGTGGTCACCAACGAGCGCGTGCGGTTGGCGAGTTTGCTGGAACAGGCGCTGACGCCCGATATCCGCAGCCAGCTCGACGCATTGCTGCAAGCCGATGAATCCATGTATCGAATCAGCGCGCTCAAACACGAACCGAACGATTTCAGTTACAAGGCGCTGAAGCAAGAAGTCGAACGACGTCAGCTCTTTCAACCGCTGCATGCGTTCGCGCAGCAATTTTTGGCAGCGGCAGGTATCTCGCAGGAGAGCGGCAAATATTTCGCTTCCCTGGTGATGTACTACACCGTCTACAAGCTGCAGCGCATGGCGCCGGCCACCATACGGCTGTACCTGCTGTGTTTCGCCTACCACCGCTACCGGCAGATAAACGACCATTTGATCGAAGCCTTCATGGTTCGCGTGGAGGGTTACGGCAAGCAGGCCAAGCTGGCCAGTGAAGAAGCGATGCGGCAAGCACTGACCGACGCGAGTGAGCATCTGCAGGCCGCCGGTGAGGTACTTCAACTGTTTGTCGACGACACGATTCCTGATGATGCCGCGTTCGCGACGGTGAAAGCCAAAGCGTTTAGCTACCTTGGTCCCGAGCGCATTCCGCTGGTGGCCGACTACATGCGCAACATCGCCTTCGACAAGGTAGGTTTCCAGTGGGCGTACTACACCACGCTCACGTCGACCTTCAAGCGAAACCTGCGTCACCTATTCACCGATCTGGATTTCGCTGGCCGGGTCGAACATGCGCCACTCATGGCTGCTGTCGACTTCTTGCAAGGCCATCTGCGACTGGGGCATACGCCACGACAGATCGACCCGACCACGTTTCCGGTCGATCTCATCCCCAAGCGATTGCGTGGCTATCTGTTCACCACCGCCGAAGGAAAAGGACGAGCCAAGCGGCTCGACGTCGATCGGTACGAATTTCTCGTCTATCGCTTGTTGTGCGACGCGATGGAGGCCGGTGATGTATTCGTCAAGGACAGCAACGAATACCGGCGCTTCGAGGATGATCTGATCAGTGATGAGCGCTGGATCGACAAAGAGGCGGTACTGCGCGACCTCGATGCCCCGATTCTGCAGGCCCCTATTGAGGACACCTTGGCCGCGCTACGCACTCAGCTGGACGCGAAGTTTCAAACGGTGAACGCCCACATCGCCGATGGCGACAATGCACACATCACGGTCCGCGGCAAGGGCGACAAACGACGCTGGAACCTGATCTATCCTGCGCTTGACGAGTCCCTCAACAGCCCGTTCTACGCGCAAATTCCGGGCATCGGCATTGCCGATCTATTGTGGTTTGTGGCCGGGAACACGGAGTTTCTGGGAGCGTTCACGCACGTGCTGGAGCGCTACGTCAAGCAGCCGCCGGACCCTCGCGAGATTCTCGCCTGCATCGTCGCCATGGGTACCAATATGGGATTGTGGAAGATGGCCGAAGTCTCCGGTCTCAGCCACGCCTCCTTGTTGGCCACCGCCCGCAGCTTCCTGCGGCAGGAGACCATACGCGGCGCCAACGATGCCATCAGCAATGCCACGGCAAAATTGTCTGCGTTCCATCTTTTCAACATCGGCAACCACTTGCATTCGAGCAGCGACGGTCAGCGGATCGAAACCCAGATCGACACGATCAACGCGCGGCACTCACCGAAGTATTTCGGGATGAAAAAAGGTGTCAGCGTCTGCACGGTGGTGGCCAACCATGTGCCGATCAACGGACAGGTCATCGGTGCCCACGAGCACGAGAGTCATTACGTGTTCGACTTGTTGTTCAACAATACCTCCGAGATCAGGCCCGAACAGCATTCGACCGACACCCATGGCACCAACCAGGTCAATTTCTGGGTGCTGCACGCGTACGGTTATCGCTTCGCGCCGCGCTACCGCGATCTGCGTACGAAGGTCGATTCCTTGGTCAGCTTCAAATCACCGAATCAGTACGGCAATGCTCTCATCAAACCAGCACGTAAGGTCAATGAGGCGCTGATCGTGGCTGAGTGGCCCAATATTCAACGAATCATGGCGTCATTGGGGCAGAAGGAGGTGACCCAAGCCACGATCATTCGCAAACTGAGCAGTTATGCCCGGCGGAATCAGACCAAGAAAGCCCTGTGGGAACTGGACAACATCTACCGGACGCTCTACATCCTCGATTTCATCGACGATGTCGGCTTGCGTCAGAGCGTGCAGAAGGCGCTCAATCGAGGCGAGGCCTACCACCGCTTCCGCCGCGCGATCGCCTACGTCAACAGCGGAAAATTTCGCGTGCAAACCGAAGCAGAACAGCAGATCTGGAACGACTGCTCGCGCTTGATCGCCAACGCGATCATCTACTACAACACCGCCTTGCTGTCTCGCATCTATGACCAAAAGCTCGCGGCGGGAGACGAGGCCGCCATCGAGATACTCAGAAGCATGTCGCCGGTGGCGTGGCAGAACATCAATTTGTTCGGCACCTTCGAGTTCAGTCCCGGCGAGACGAGGGTCGACCTCGATGCGTTAGCCGCGCGCTTGGTGGACTTGGTCAACTGGAACCAAGCGACACATGACCTCAATGATTCCGGGATAGGGTAAAATTGATCGTCAAAGTATTGATGTATAAGCTATTTTATATTATCGGGGGATGGGCACAAATAGCCGACTATCAGCGTTTGAGCTCGTTGATGGTGGTGCAGCTGCGCATATTGAAAGCACAGGCGCTCGGGGGTCTTTCAGGAAATCTGAACGTTGTGCGGATTACCTTGTCAGAGCTCGAACCTAACCATCCTGTTGTGGAGAACGTCATGACTCGAACGCTTGCTGCATCTCTCATCGCATTTGCCTTGTCTTCCGGCGCCGTATCTGCTCAGTCGTCCACCCCGCCGGCCACTGCGTCGATGGGTGGTATGCAACAAATGGACAAGATGGACCACATGGGCGGTATGCACCACATGGACAACATGATGGGCATGCACAAGATGCCTGCCACCGTCACCTCCGTCGATTCCAGCACCGGCATCGTCGACGTCGAGGCCGGCGGCATGGCGCTTAAGCTGCACTTTCCGCCGGCGGCCATAAAGGACCTCAAGGCCGGCGACAAGATCACCGTGCACATGGGCTTCAGCAAGCCCTAGTTCCGGTGCAGGTGACGTGCATCGCGCCAGCGCGATGACCGGATCAGCGGAGCGTTAGCTCCGCTGATTTTTATTTTTCTCAGCGCAACGGCATGGCGATGGCTTGTAGCGCCTTCATCCCGCTGCCGAAACGGGCCATTGATTCACGGTGTTCTTGCAGCGATTCGTAAGCCAGAAAGCGCATGTCCAGGTCGCGCACCCGGCTGAAAGCCGGACGGGCAAATTGATTGCAGGCGTCGCCGTGTCGGCTGCCAGGGGCCACCAGGAAAAAGGCGGTTTGCTGGTGGTCCGGCACGCCCAGCGCAAGATCCAGCATGCGCACGATGCCGGAGTAGATCGTGGTGCTGTGTTCGACCTCGAACGCGGCGGTTACGCGATGCTCGTCACCCTCCAGCCATAGCACGTCGATCAGGTGGATCACCTCGGCGGCGCTGGTGGTGCTGAGTGTGGGAGGCAGCGCGGTCAGACAACCGTCTGCAAGCTTGCCGCCCGCGTGCGACCTACCGCGGTCATTGCTGGCGATCCATACGCGATAGCCCAGCGCATGCCCCAGGTCGCGCAACCAGCCCTGCACCGTTGTGTGTGAGTGGTCCTGTTCGCGTCGCTGCGCTTCCATCTTGCGCAGGGTGATGCTTTCTTCGCGAACATGCGCCAGTTCACGTTGCCAGGCGGACCACGCTGCCGGTGAATTTTCGGATGAGGCGGGCAGCGGATAGCGGCCGCTGCCTATGTCGAACAGAAAACCCGCCACGGCACCCAGGTCGTTCGACAACAAGTTGCGATGTGTCGCGTTGAGTGTCATCACCTGTCGACGCATCGTGAGATAGCTATCCCAGCGACCGAGACGAGCCTTCGCCCCCATCCGAGCGTTGTAGCCATTGAGGATGGCCGTATTGAACGGCATGGCCAGGGTGGGGTGCAGAAAATACAGGAGGTTGGCGGCCGCCGGCCCCAAGCCCTTGATGGCATGCCCATCCAACGTGTGGATCGCCTCGACCAGCGCCTGCTCGCCATCGCAGCACAGACACGTCTGCAGGAATCGACCGAACGCCCGTTGATGCGCGGGATTTTCGTAGATGTCCGGAATCCGCAGCTTCGGTTTCCACAGGAACGCGTGATCGGCTCCCTTGAAAATCTGACGCTGCTCGGCGATCGAGTGCACCACGGTCTCCAGCGACGATCCGCGGTACGCCGTGCCAAAGGTCCCGGCATCGATTTCTTCTACCACCGCTTGCAGGCCGCGTCGGATGGAGCGGAAATGCTTCAGACGCCTTTCCCACAGGAACCAGCTCTGATACGTGCCGCCAGGATCGGCGCGCCATCGGTGCAGCAGCGCCTGAATGGTGTCAAATGAAAGTGCGGACATTCCTTCTCCTCAAGGCGGCATAACGTGCGTCCAGCGTGCCGCTGGCTACCCGGCAAGGCGCATGAACCCTACTCCATGGTTGAGTCGGCTGCGTCGCGGGCTTATGGTAACCGGGCCATGATGACCTTCCTGCACCAGCTCCAACGCTCTCGGCGCCTCCGGGTGATCGGGTTGCTGGCGTGGGTCGCACTGGTCCTCCAGGGTGCCGCGGCGCTGGCCCAACCGCCGGTTTCTCCGGTGATGGCCGCGACCGCGATGTCCATGGCAAGCGGCTCCCCGGCGCACGCCCCGCATGCGATGGCTCCGACCCCGCAGGATGGATGCTGCGCTGACCACACTGACGCCCATCACTGCACATGCGCATCCATGTGCGCAAGCGTGCTGCCGCTTGCACGCGTCGGCCTGCCTGCCGCGCCGCTGATGCTCCTGCGTTTCGGACGGCTTCGCGTCCCGCACGCCCCCGCCATGGCGATGACGCCACCCCTGCGACCGCCGTCCGTCTGACTCTGCGCTGCACGATCTCGCCGGCACGTTGAGCCGAAAGCCCAACACCCGCGTCTTTTTCACGAACCACAGGCATGGTCCATGTCTGTGAGTGCGCAGATGGAGTCACCCTATGAATCCTTTCCTTCCCCCCGATGGGGTGGATCGTTCACGCCGTCACTTCGTGCTCGGCCTGGCGGCCGGTGGTACCGCGGCCGGCCTCGGCCTGCTGGCGCCCGGCCGTGCGTGGAGCGCCGTCGGCCCGACGATGCCCGCCTCGGCGATGCCGCGGCTGCGCGGCGACACGTTCGACCTGACCATCGGCGAAACCCCCGTCGACTTCACCGGTGCGCGGCGTATCGCCACCACCATCAATGGCAGCCTTCCCGGCCCGGTCTTGCACTGGCGCGAAGGTGACACCGTGACGCTGCGCGTGACCAACCGGCTGGCGGTGCCCACCTCGATCCACTGGCACGGCATCCTGCTGCCGTTCCAGATGGACGGCGTGCCAGGCATCAGCTTCCCCGGCATCGCGCCGGGCGAAACCTTCACTTACCGCTTCCCGGTCAAGCAGAGCGGCACCTACTGGTACCACTCGCATTCGCGCTTCCAGGAGCAGTCCGGCCTGTATGGTGCGATCGTGATCGACCCGGCCGGCGGCGAGCGCCATCGCGCCGATCGCGACCACGTGGTGATGCTCAGCGACTGGAGCGATGACGATCCGGAGCACATCTTCGCCACGCTCAAGCGGCAAAGCGATTACTACAACTTTGCCGAGCCGACCGCGCCGGAGTTTTTCCGCGACGTGCGCACCATGGGCCTGCAGGCGGCGCTGGCCAAACGCAAGATGTGGAACACCATGCGCATGAGTCCGAGCGACTTGAGCGACGTGTCGGGCTACACCTATACCTACCTGATGAACGGCACCACGCCGAGCGGCAACTGGAGCGGCCTGTTCCGGCCCGGCGAAAAAGTGCGACTGCGCTTCATCAACGGCTCGTCGATGACCTATTTCGACGTACGCATTCCCGGACTGAAGATGACCGTGATCGCCGCCGACGGTCAGGACGTGGAGCCGGTGCCAGTGGACGAGTTCCGCATTGGCGTGGCCGAGATCTACGACGTGCTGGTGGAGCCGCAGGAAGACCGCGCTTATACCGTGTTTGCCCAGTCGATCGATCGCACCGGCTACGCCCGCGGCACGCTGACGCCGCGGCTGGGCATGCAGGCCGAGGTACCGGCGATGGACCCGCGTACGCGCCTGGCGATGGTCGACATGATGGGCGCCATGGCGATGGGGAATAGCGGTCACTCCGACCATGACGGCGGCATGCAGGGCATGAACATGGGCGATATGTCGGGCATGTCCGGGATGTCCGGCATGGACATGGGCGGTGGCAAGGCGCCAGCCGTGCACCATGCCCGCACCGAGTACGGGCCGGGCGTGGACATGCACGTGGACATGCCGCGCACCAACCTGGACGACCCGGGCGTGGGCCTGCGCGACAACGGCCGGCGCGTGCTGACTTACGCCGACCTGCACACGATCGGCGGCCCGATCGATCGGCGCGAGCCCGGCCGCGAGATCGAGCTGCACCTTACGGGCAACATGGCGCGTTACATGTGGTCGTTCGACGGGGTACCGTTCACCGACGCCACGCCGGTGCACTTCCGCACCGGCGAGCGGCTGCGCGTGGTGCTGGTCAACGACACCATGATGCCCCACCCGATTCATCTGCACGGGATGTGGAGCGAGCTGGAAAATCCCAAGGGTGCGTTCCAGGTGCGCAAGCACACCATCAGCGTGCAGCCGGCGCAGCGCGTCACCTACGCCGTCAGCGCCGACGCCGTGGGGCGATGGGCCTACCACTGTCACATGCTCTATCACATGGAAGCGGGCATGTTCCGCGAAGTGGTGGTGTCATGAGCCGGGTCATCAGTACGTTGCACAACCCGCTTCGCCTGGCGCTCGGCGTCGCGCTCGCTGCCGGTGGCGCCGTGGCGCTGCCGGCGGCCGCGCAGTCGGCGCCCGCACCGTCCGCCAGCACCGCCCAGACGAAGGACTCTATGGACATGAGTTCGATGGACATGGGCTCGATGGACATGGGTGGCATGCCGATGCCGGCCAGCGCGTCCAGTACCGAGGCTCCGGCAGCCGCCGGGACGACTCGTTCCATGAAAGGCGATGGCATGGCCGGGATGGACCATGGGGCCATATCCGGCATGCAGCATCCCGCATCCCCGCCCGCCGCCTCGTCCAGCAGCGCCTCGTCTTCGATGGATTCGATGGACATGGGTGGCATGGACATGGGCAAGATGCCGATGCCGGCTGGCGCGTCCCGCACCCCGGCAGCGGCCGAGGTCGGCCCTGCCGCAAAAGATGGCGGTATGGCCGGCATGAAGCACGGCCAGATGCCCGATCCCGCTCCTGCCGCCGAGGCACCCTCGACAGGGACGATGCACATGGGCTCGATGGACATGGGCGGCATGCAGCACGGGGCGATGCCTGGGATGGATCATGCAGACCCTGCCCAGGGCAAGCATCCGTCGGCATCGTCGTCGATGTCCGGGATGTCCGGGATGTCGGGAACGTCCGGCGATGCTTCCGGCGAGGGCATGTCGGGCATGACGATGGGCGCCATGCAGGGCGGCAAGGCCCCGCCGGATGCGCGCAGTCCCGATTATTCCGACGGCGTTGGCTACGGCGGCATGCCGGGCATGGACATGGTGCCGCCCAAGGTGGGGCGATTGCTGCTGGACAACCTCGAAGCCGTGCACGGCCGGGACGCCAACGGCCAAGCCTGGGAGCTGCAGGGCTGGTACGGCGGCGACACCGACAAGCTGTGGCTGCGCAGCGAGGGCGAGCGCAGCGCTGGGCGTGTGGAAGACGGCAGTGCCGAAGTGCTGTGGAACCACCTGATCGCCACCTACTGGTCGACCCAGCTGGGTGTTCGGCGGGACCTCGGCGTGGGCCCCGGGCGCACCTGGGCCGCCTTCGGCGTGGAGGGCCTGGCGCCGTACTTTTTCGACGTGGAAGCCACGGCCTACGTCGGTCAGTCGGGTCGAACCGCAGCGCGCTTTCGGGCCACCTACGACGTGCTGTTCACCCAGCGGCTGATCCTTACGCCGGAATTCGAGCTCAACGCGTACGGCAAGGCCGACCCGGCGCGTCGCCTTGGCGCAGGCGTCTCCGACGCCTCGCTGGGGCTGCGCCTGCGCTATGAGATCCGCCGGGAGTTCGCGCCGTATGTCGGCGTGAACTGGGTGCGCCGCTTCGGCGCCACCGCCGGTTACGCGCGGCGCGACCATCAACCCGTATTCGACCCGCAGCTGGTGGCGGGCGTGCGCATCTGGTTCTAAGGGGAAATCCATCATGAAAAAACACATCAAGCATCACGGCATCACGGTGGCGGTCGTTCTGGGCGTGCTGGCCATCGGTGCCGGGGCGTTCGTCTATTCAGGCGTCTACAACATCGGCGCCGACGACCACCACACCAAGCCGGTGTTTGCACTGCTGCAGACACTGCGCGAGCGCTCCATCCAAGCGCGTTCGGCCGACCTCAAGGTGCCCGACCTGAACGATCCGCAGCTCATCCTCAAGGGTGCCGGCCAGTACGCGGCGATGTGCACGCAGTGCCATCTCACTCCGGCAATGAAAGACTCCGAACTGCGCCCGGGGCTGTATCCACAGCCGCCCAACCTGAGCCAGGTGCGGGTCGATCCGAAAGAAGCATTCTGGGTGATCAAGCACGGCATCAAGATGAGCGCGATGCCGGCGTGGGGCGCCAGCCATGACGATCCGACCATCTGGAGCATGGTCGCCTTCCTGCAGAAGCTGCCGGACATGACCGCCGCGCAGTACAAGGACATCGTCGCCAAGGCACCGCCGGACGACGACATGGACATGGATGGCGGCGATGGTGGCCACAGCCACACGCATGGGGACGCGGCGCAGGCGATGCCGGCCATGGCGATGCCGGATGAGCACAGCCACGCCGACGCGCACGACCACGACCAAGGCGCCAAGGGGCCTGCCGCCGAAGCCCCGATCTCGCTGGAAGGCCTGCGTGCCGGCGCCGCGCCGGGTGCCGAAGCGGTTGCACGCCGGTTCCATGAGGCCCTTCAACGCGGCGATCGCGAGGCGGTGCTCGCGGTGCTGGCGCCCGACGTCAGCATCCGCGAAGGCAGCGAGACGCAAACACGCGATGCGTATGCCGGCGGCCATCTCGATGCGGATATTGCCTTCCTCAAGCAGGCCAAAGTGACTTCAGGAGCGTTCGGCTCCATGGCGATGGGCGACACCGCCATGGTCGGCAGCGAAACCACCATCGCCGGCACCGCCAAGGGCAAGCCGTTAACGGTGCGCAGCCGCGAGATGCTCACCCTGCGCCAGCACGACGGCGCCTGGCAGATCACAGCGGTTCAGTGGCAGTCCGCGCCGGTCGAAGGAGACTCCCGATGATCCGCGCGGGAGTGCGCGGTGCGCTTGGCCTGGCACTCGCGCTGGGCCTGCCGCTGGTGGCCATGGCCGCGGGGACTACGGCCGTCGTTTATCGCGATCCCTCGTGCGGGTGTTGCCACGCGTGGATCAGCTACCTACGCGATCACGGCTTCGATGTCAGCGTGCACGAGAACGAGCCCATGTCCGCCGTCAAGGCGCGGTTGGGCGTGCCGGTCCAGCTGGCGTCGTGCCATACCGCGCGCATCGGCCGGTATGTGATCGAAGGCCACGTGCCTGTGGAGGACATCCAGCGACTGCTGGCCGAGCGTCCCGACGCATGGGGGCTTGCCGCACCGGGTATGCCCATGGGCTCGCCCGGGATGGAGATGGGGCCAGCCCAGTCTTACGACGTACGGCTGGTCGATGGCGACGGAAGCTCACGCGTATTCGCCCACCACGGATCGCCCGGCTGAGGCTCAAGGCAAGGGCGGCCATTCGGCCGCCCTTGCGCATGATCGGTTTGCGGGAACAACAAAGCGTCGGCGGGCTGATGATGGACGCCAATGGCCTTCGCTGCTCAGGCCGCCTATCTGATGAACCGAAGCACCAGTAACACTGGTTGCATGAACTTGACCTGCGTCAGCGCGCGCCTATCGCCAAGGGATACACTACTGACCTCATGCTGCATCATCGCCGCCTCCGACCGATCACCCGTCGCCGCCTGACTTGGGCGATGGTGCTGTGGCTGGTGTGCCAGCAACTGGCGCTGGCGGCGTACGCGTGTGCTGGTCTGCCCGTCACTGAGCCGCTGGCCGCGGCGACCGGCACCGCGATGCCGACGACGGCCCACCGCGAGGCCGCCGGCATGCGCATGGCCGGCATGGACATGGCCGACACCGGGGTGACCGGCGCCGGAATGGGCCCGGACTGCGCCGACATGCGCACCGGGGCGCCGGCGCATGCTTTGTGCGAAGGCCACTGCCATCCCGATCAAACCGTCCAGCCGGACGCGCGCACGCCGTCGGTGCCTCTGGCGATGGTCGGCATCCTCACCCCGCTGCCGGTGATGCCGGCGATCGTGCAGACATCCAGCGGCCATGTGCGGCTGCGCGCCGAGCGATGGCGTCCCCCTGCGCCGCCCCCGACGCTCCTGTACTGCTCGCTCCTGATCTAGCGCACGGCTGCTGGCCGCCTTGCGTTCGCCGGGCCATCGCGTCCCGGCGTTTCCGGATCCCTGGAGTGCGTGACCATGTTTTCCCGATGCCTTGTCCGGCGCCTGATGCCGGGTCTTTTCCTGTGTGCTTTTGCCGCGGCGATGCTGCCGCGTGCCCATGCCCATGCCCATGCCGATGGTGCGCTGCCGCTGACCCTCGACCAGGCGGTACGGCTTGGCACGCAGCGCGCGCCCCTGCTCGATAGCCGCGATGCCGAGGTCGCCGCCAGCCGCGACGATGCGGTGCGGGCCGGCCGGCTCCCCGACCCGGTGCTCAGTTTTGGCGTGGCCAATTATCCGGTGACCGCGCCGGATGCCTTCAGCCTGCGTGCCGACAGCATGACCATGCGCACCGTCGGCGTCATGCAGAGCATTCCTTCCCGCGCCGCCCGCCAGGCCGACCGCAGCGCCGCCGCCGCCGGGGTGGCGGCAGCGCAGGCCGATCGCCGGGCGCTGGCGCAGGTCCTGCGCCAGCGGATCGCCGATGCCTGGATAGAAAGCTGGGCCGCCCGGCAACGGCTGGATCTGCTGCACGCATTGCGGGAAGAAAGCGAGCTTGCCGTGCGCGTCGCAGGGGCGCGGCTGCGCGGC